>CAIYYV010000331.1 GCA_903930425.1 Akkermansiaceae bacterium
CGTTAGAGGGAATCTATTCGGATCTCCGTGAGACCAACACTCAACTCAAACAAGGAAACTGGCGCTCGGCACTCTTGGAGTCCTGGCTCGTGAGCAGCCGCTCGCTGTCGCCTGATCCTTCGCAAACCCTCTCTACGAACGACGATTTTGTTCTCGAGCTTCTCGGGAAAGGCACACTGGGTGCCGGCGCTTCCTCGAGCGATGATGCACGCAACAGGGTGCTAGTGGAAAAAGTGAATGTGGATCGTCTTGACGGTAGACCAGGTGCCTACGCATGGTATGTTTCCGACAACAACCAAAAGGCCTCCGTTGCCCTTGATCCGGACGTGTTAGGGAATGTGAAAACGCCGTTTCTAGCCAGTCAGACGGATAACCCGGCCGCCGTGCAAACGACATCCGGATCCGGACCTTATTTGGAATACACAACCACCGCCAAAGGAAGTTTCGGCAAAATCGCTTCCTACAAATCGGCGGCGATGGTAGGCAGTTCAGAATCCCAGCGCCTGCAATGGTCTCAGTCCTTTGGCTCGAACTTCCATGATCTCACCCATGATGCCTCGGGGCTTTTTGTGGACACCACTCTCGGCGCTTTGAAAAAAGACCTCACTCCCGTTCTCTTTGGCAGACCGGATGACGACTCGATCTCCTTGGCATCACCCGGCGCTGCGGACTCCTCTAGTGATTTTTCCAGCGACTCCCCCATCATCCCTGGCAACCGGCACGGCGTGCTCGGCCCCTCGTTCGGTGCCTTGCGGTCTTGGGGACGCGCGAAATACATAAGCGGACTCGCATCCGGAACCATCGATTCACAGCAGAGCCACCGTTCCAATGATTCCACCTACTTCCGGCCGATTGCCAATTGGCCGCGCGGCTCCTCCGATGGACGCGCCTTCAGCAATGACAAGTGGGCCTCGCAGGCCCCGAAAATCCACCCGGTGATGACCGACGCCCGCTGGCATTATTACTTTGGCCACTCGGACAATTCGGCCACGCAATCGTTCCAAACCCATATCATCCCACGCGTATGCCTCTGGAACCCCTACAACATCCGCATGCAAACCCAGGAATTGGTCGTCCTCATGCCGAACCCGTTCTTCGGATCAAGCCCGTTCAACTTCTTTTTTGAAACAAGTGAAGTGACGCGAATGAAACTGAAGTATGCAAGTTCTCCTCTATACAAATCGCTTTTTGACACATGGACTACTTCCCTGTCTCCGTCCACTGCGGGCTTGTTTCCTGACAGTCGCTATCTCGGGTTCGTGCTTGAGGCAACGACATTCGAACCTGGCGAATGCCTGGTTTTCTCACCCTTGATCAAGACACCGAGCGAGAGTTCTCAAGGCGTCAACATTGCGAAATTCAATACGACTAACATCGCTTCGAATGTCCTGAGCGCGACAGTTCCTCAAGGAGAAGACCACTACGTCCACGATTTTATCAATGGCTCTTACACTATCGGAACTACTGCCCCCAATGGAACGATTGTTAACAAAGCTCTTGATGCGGTGGTCTTCAAAGAGCTGGATCTGTCCACAGTTTCGCAATATGAATGCTGGGCGGTTTTCCAGGATAATTTCCCCTTTGTCCTGAAGGGAGTGAATGCATCCACAGCCACTACCACCCTCAATATCACCGGCAATAACTCATCCTTCCCCACGCTCCAATTGGTCAATAACGGCAATGGCGGCGTTTCAACCTATGATTTCTGGATGTATGTGTGGTGGTGGGGAAACAACAATACCGCATCTAACGGACAATTCGGCAACCTGACCAGCTTCCAAGACACTCCCCGAAAAAACCCTCCCGCTGTCCACCAGATCGGCACCAAACTGCTCTGGCTGGACGAGTCCTCCACCGAAGCAAACAACCCGCCACTGCGCGCGGGGAGATGGCCGCTGGGTCATATGGTCTACAATCCGGCACCGGTCGCCCAGTGGAACGTTCGCCCGGGATTGGTGACCCGCTCGCCTTCCTCGGCCTGCGCCGCTGAATGGTTTGTCAACAGCTGTGGCGCGTGGATGCTTCAATTCGCTCCCTATGCGCCCCAGGACACCAATGATCTTCCCTCACTGAACAAAGCCCGCACCTACTTCAGCAAGTCACCCATGGGTGCGTCTCTGCAGTTTTCCACCTCACCTGACGCGCCGATGTTTGACCTGCCGGACGCGCAGTATGGCGCGCTCTCTCTTGGCTCGCTGCGGCACGCGCAGTTGAGTCCTTTTTCATGGCACCCCTCGTATATCGTGGGGCAATCCCTCGCCGATATTCATGCCCCCTATGACACCAGCGCCCATCCAAGCCTAGCCACCACCTATGCCGGCAACGAAGCGTCTGCCTGGGATGATGCCATTGGCGGCACCTCACCATACAGGCTAAGTTATGGCCCGCGCACTTGGGGACTGGACTCCACCGGGCTGCTGCAAATTGGAAGTCTGGCGGTGAAAAAAATGGTCAACGGCGTGAGGCTCAGCTCCAAGGATGACATTCTCGCCTATGACATCGCTTATGAAGTCAACCAAAACCTCTGGGATCAATTCTTTCTATCAGGTATACCATTGAACTCTGCGGGATCCGCCTTTTCCTGGAGGCCCAGCGACAATACATCCATGCTCTGGAACCCGCGGTATCAGTTCAATCAGGCGACGCAGGTGAGTGCAAATGATTTACAAACCCAATTGAGCGATGCCTCCAGTGCCCTCAGCAACGGCTTCTGGAAGAATGGTTATTTGCTGAAAAACAAAGGTGCATTCAACGTCAATTCCACATCGGTGGATGCTTGGACCGCCTTCTTGTCCGGATTGCATGGACTCCAACGCCCCACTCAGTCAGGCACTACCGGCTCTGCTGCGAATTCGGTCTTCGCGCGTGTCCAAAAACCACTGGATTCCGCGAAAACCAGTGACGCTGCCACAGATACGAAAGGCGGCTGGGCTGGCGGCCGCTCGCTCACCGACGAAGAAATCCGTAAGCTCGCGACTCAAATCGTTGTCCAAGTGAAAACCCGCGGGCCGTTCGTCTCACTCGCCGATTTCGTCAACCGAAAACTGGCCGTGAAAGCCAACTCCTCCAGTAACCGCGGAACACTCGAAGAGGCGATCTTCGGGGCCGGCTTGAACAGCAACTTCGAGCAGGCTCCTTTCCTCACCTCCACCAATAATGCCGGCGACAACAACCAAGAAATGTGGAAAGTGGATCTGGACAAACAACCGAAGTCGAAGGCCTGGGGTATTCCCGGTTTCCTCACCCAAGGCGATCTGTTAGAACCATTGGCTTCCTCCATGACGGTCCGCGGGGATTCCTTTCTCATCCGTTGCTATGGGGAATCCCGGGACGCACAGGGGAGAATTGTCGCCAAGGCTTATGTCGAAGCAATGGTGGAGCGCTCGCCCGAATATCTGGATGCCGCCAACCCCAATGATGCCTCGCCCGCACCGAGCTCGAACAAAGCCATCGACCCGGCGTTGGTGCTGAACCAATCCACAGGAGCGATTCAGGAAGGGAAACTTTCCACGACCAACAAACGTTTCGGCCGCAGGTTCCTTCTCAAGTCCTTCCGTTGGTTGGCCCCCAACGAAGTCTAACAATATCGACACCCTCATGGAATCCGGTCATTCATCCATCATGCGACGCCGCACTCTCATCATCACCTGTTGTCTTGCCGCAACCCTCAGCGGCTTCGCCGGGCTGAGCTCCGCGCAAGAGTCGTCCACGCAAGAACCCCCAGAAAAGGAAAAAGACACGACGGCCGCGGCGCACATCTCGATCATCGCGTTGGGGCCGGTTCCGCGCAGGCGATACAAGATGCCTGGCGCAGAGGAGCTTGAGGACATGAACAAGATGAAAATCGCCGGCACAGACAGCAGACAAAACAATGACAAGACCGGCGATCAAGCTTTGCCAGGCAGCGAAAAATCTCCCAATGCGATGCCCGACATCAGCTCTATTCCGGTAATGCTTCCTCCCTTGGAGGGCTCCATTCCTCCGGGCACACTCTATTACAAAACGCCCAAGTCAAAAAGCAGCGCACCATGGGCCAGAGTGAGCGTGGGATTCAATAATGCCACCGCCATTACCAAGGTGCATGCAGGCATTCCTCTCAATTTTTGTTCTATCGAAGCTGGCGGCAACAACGTGTATCAGAGTTATTTCAAGCTCGATGCCATGGCACCATGTTCTCAGGTCATTGTGTTTCTCACTCCATCCACCGGTGGAAAAACTTATTGGAAAAGCGACCCGAAGGTCACCGTCCTCAATCTTTGCTCACCAGATCTGATCGACAAAACCCTCCTCCTGAAAAACTTCTCCGCAGAACCGGTCGCCTTCGTCGTCGATGAAAGTCAGCCCGAAATCCTGAATCCCGGGCAAACGAACAGCTTCGCAGTCGCCCGGAAAATCGCCTTTCACCAAGTCACGGCCATCAAGCTGAAAGATCGCGTCCGGGTGATTGACACCTCGGTCAGCATTCCATTCAACACCATGAGCGTATTCGCCTTTTTTGATGCGGACCCATTGACCAATGGCGGAAAGAATGTCGGCGTGTTCCGGTCCACATGCAGCAAACTCCCACAAGAGGTGTTGAAGCAAGCCATGCCTACTCAAAAATCGGAATGATCCCACTCGCGAGTAGACGTCATCGACTGGCCATCCATCGTGCGATTGCGCAGCCTGTCCGGGCGGACAAGTGGGCGCGGCGAGGCCATCACGCCCTAGTTGCGGCTGTCACAGCTCGCGGTCCCTACTGCGAAAGCTTCTAGCAGCATGCCATTCTTAGGTATATGTTTATGGGCGGGCCGCCCATGCCCCACTTGATATATGACGTTCCCATCATCCTGCATTATCGACGTTGTCAGACCACCACCATGTGCCTATCATCCTTTCATCATTGTACCCATGATTTTTTTCCTGCTTCTAACGTCGTGATGATATATTTACGGATCCTCAGGGCATGGCTAGCCGGTCATACCCGCTTGGCTGCAGCGGGTTGTCATAGTCATTCGGGGAAGGGGGGCAGTGGCGCTGGCTATAGATTTCCGATCAGCTTGAGGCGGAACATTCCGGCGAAGATCTTGACGCGCCGGGCCAGGTCGCGGTCCGCGCTGAACAGCACCGGGTGGGGTCCGCTGTAAACGTCGCAGACATCCTCGACCTTGTCGATGTCGACCAGCACGCGGGTGGCGCATCCGCCGGTTGGCGGGCTGGCGGGGGACTCGACGACCTTGCCGGTCCAGCAGTTGATGGTGTCGTCGCCACTGTTATATTTGACCAGGGCGACCGGAGCGCCGGGCTGCCACTGGACGTCTAGGGCGGCGGTCTTGGGCAACTGATGGAAAAACGGGCGGAGGTGGTAGGTCTGCGCTGGCGCGGAGGGGCCGTTGAGTTTGGTGGCACAGGTGCAATGGGAGGCGAAATACTGGTTGCGGCTGGTATCGAAGTCCGGGTTGTGCTGGAACCCGGCACGTTCTAGCAGGAGGCGGCCGAGCAACAAAGTCATGGTTGCGTTGAAGTCGTTTTCGCAGCCACAAGGGACCAGGGCGCCGTTGTTGATGGAAAAACTCAGGCATGGTTTGCGGTGCTCGAGCATCAGGCACTGGATGGTGATCGCATCCGCACCATAGTGTTCCATGAGCCGCGCGACCGCCCGGTGCGAGCGCATCGCCTCCACCAGATAGGCATCGGTCACGTCCGTCACGCCCGCCGCCGCGGTCTTGATCTCCATGGCCTCGCGCGTGAGGGCATCATCCGCCGCCACCGCATCGAACATCGCATTGAATTCGGCGGCGTCCACGCTGACCACATCGACGCCGAATTTCGGCTCGGTGAGCCGCTCACCGGGCGTGGCCATCACCCGCAGCAAGCGGCTTTGCGCGAGCATCTTACGGGCCTGCACCGCCTGCAAGCCCCGCTGGATCTCGTCCCAGTTTTCGATCGAGTGGATATAGCACATTCCCTCGGCGTTGTGGAGCTTGGCGGGCGGCAGTTGGTGATTGCAGCCGACCGGCTGATAGACGATGGCGGTGGGCGCCGCTTCCGTGGCGATCTGATGCGACCAAGCCGCAAACGTGTTCCAGAAGTTGACGACCAGCACCGCGTCGAATCCGGCGTCCTTGGTTTCGGCGATGAATTGCAGGACCCGGGCTTGCTGATAGAGCGGTTGCGGAGTGAAGACCACGGCGACGCCGGTGCGGGTGGCCAGTTCGCCGATTTTGCGGGTAAAGAGTTGTTCCTGTTCCTCGGGTCGAAACTGATTCCCGGGCCATGTGAACCAATGGTTCTTCGCCCATGAGTCTTCGTTTTCGCCGGCCTCGACGATCTTCGCCGGTGGGTACAGGAAGACGACCTTCACGCGGGCCGGGTCTTTCCTGCGGACGGGCAGGCTGGCGGTCCCGGTGGTGGCGGCCAGTAGCGTGGCGGGCAGCAGACTCAAGGCACCGATCGCCCCGCTGGCGGCGATGAAGCGGCGGCGGCTCAGTTGTCCGTTAATACAGGATTCACACATGGCGGTTTATGGGCAGGCTGGAAACCTACCGTCCGCAGTCGGGCGATCTTTCATGACTGCTGGATAAGACGGTCACGACGGTCACAGACCGCCGCGAGGCCAAACTTCAGACGACGGTCACAGACCGCCGCTACATTTCAACGGACTACGGGAAGGATCACCTCTTCCGGCGAGTCAGCATGATCCCACTCGCGAGTAGACGTCATCGACTGGCCATCCATCGTGCGATTGCGCAGCCTGTCCGGGCGGACAAGTGGGCGCGGCGAGGACGTTTTTGCGGAGAATCAAGAATTCCGCTGGCGGTGGAGCTGTGGTCGGATGCGGGAGAGGACTGCGGGGCCGGGCATGAACCCGTCGCCGAGGAACTTGGCAAGTTCGTCGATGAGCAGCTGGGGATTTGCCACGAGGTCGGCATAACTGATTTCCAACAATTCGACGCGCGGGCTGGCGGCAAGGGTCTGGCGGACCTGCTGGCAGTGTTGTTCCATGGCCACGGACACCCTCAGGTGGTCAAGGCGGAATTGAATCGCGAGCTCTCAGCGTGGGATGGACGATTGGAGCGGTTCTTGGCGCGCGGCACATTGGTGCGGGTCGACGTGTCATGGGATAAGGTTGTGGCGGCGGCGTTGGGGCTTTCGCGGGAGCAAACGTTGCGATTTGGAACCCGATCTTACGACATTATTCACGTCGCCATGGCTGCCGA
>CAIYYV010000332.1 GCA_903930425.1 Akkermansiaceae bacterium
GGTCGCGGTGCGAATGTGGATGGCGGTGTCAGCGTGAAACGTTGGAGGACAAAGGCTCGTGGATGTCATGACGGCCTTACCATGCAAAAATCTGGCTGATTGTCTAGCTAAATCGTCGTTTGACTGATTTTATAGGAATCGCAGCTTTGCCTGCCAATCGCCCTTCCCGGCACTTGGGCACTGCGAAAATTCATGATAAAAGAGAATGCTGGAGTTTTGATTGGAAAGTGGCTAACTGGGACTCGTCCCCATACCGCCCCATGAAAAAACTGTTGTTTATTCCCGTCCTCTGCCTCGCCCTGTTCGCCAGTTCTTGCCGCACGGCGACTCCTATCGATCCCAATACCATGCAACCCTCCGTGCGCTGCTTGCCTGAAAATATTCATTCCTCACCGATTGCCGCCAAGCAGCAGGCGGCTTTTGAAACCTGAAATCCAAAGACTGGCCCGAGCACAACATGAATGAACCGCTTGAATGAGGTCCCGCGCCTCAAGCAAACATTCCTCGATGAGCCAGATGCCGTAGCCACGGCGCAAAATCCAGTTCCGGACAACGCTGCTTTGAAAATTGCGCCAGTCCGGCCTGATCGCGCGTCCCGTCCATGGCCCGCAGCACATCATAGTGCCCGGCCGGAAAGGAACAAGGCTGGTGCCAAATGTCCACCAAGGGCAATCCCCGCCGCGCACATTCCCATCGAAACGCATTCAACATCGGCCGCTCTGGCGGCTCCGGATCAAATTGCACCGCCTCAATGCGTGGCAGCACCGAACCGTCGCAGATCCCCTGATAAACCCGAAGAGCCATTTCGGAGCGTTCACAGTCGGGTATCGTTGCCATCATTGCCTCCATCGGAAGACAGCACGGCGCGAAGGAAACAATTGATTGAAACGGTTGCTTTTGCCCGGAATCCAAGGACAACCCGCCTGCTCGGACAGCCAATTGAAACACGCGTTCCGAAGCGGGCCGGTCGCAAAACGGGGCGTCATTGCGACAGAGGACAACCGAACGAAAAGTGGAGGCGGACGGGGCATTGACAGAGAGGAGCCAGGCGGCAGAGTCTGGAGTTTTGCGGGACAGGAGGTCAGACAAGGTTGAGTCGTTGAGGTGGACTGGCAGAGGATTGCAGAGATGGGAGTCACCGAGCGGGAGGAGGCCCGCCGCTGCGGCCGATTGCACGAAACGATCGAGCGGCCACGGGTCGTTGATCGGGCCGAAGTCATCAAAGGCGAGAATTTCAGCGCCCTTGGCCAGCATGTCATCGATGATCGGGAAGTCGGGAGAGTCCGGCGCGGTGACCGAGCGCAGGAGGGTGAGGGCGGACATGACATCCTCGGCCCCTGCGAGTTGGATCGCACGGATTTTTTCGATCACCGGGAAGCGCGGCCGCCACCCGTCCTCGAGATTGAAACTGATTGTCGCGGTGCCGGCGTCGGCAAGGTGACGGCGGCAAAATGCGAACAGGGCGGCCTTCACCTCATCAGGGACCCACGACAAAAAACCATGGGCAATGATAAAATCAAACGGGGGGCCGGATGGCGCAAAATCCCGAAGGTCGACTGCATGGAATTCGATGTGAGACGCACCCGACGCCTTGGCAATTTTGCGGGCGGTTGCGATTGCGGGACCTGATAGATCGATTCCCACAAACCGGCTGTGAGGCCAGCGCAGTGCAAGCGGGATCAAGTTGAGTCCCGATCCGCAGCCGATTTCGAGGATGCGGGCGGTTGCGGGATGAGGCGCGGCCAGCCCACCTAACAAGGCGACTACCGAAGTCACGGCCGGATCTGTGAGTGGATGGCTCATGGCCGGGTAGGCCCGGGTTTCGTAGAGTTTGTGGATGGGGTCAGACATAATAGAGCATTCGCCTTCAGGGCATCCGCCGCAACTCAAGGAGATCCCAATAGGTTCGATCCCGCCAATGCGAAAACGCATCGGAATAGGCGTCGAGCCGACGGCGCGGGGCCACGAAATCGCCCGCGACAAGCACCTCATTCATCGCTCCGGCGGACTTGATGCAACGCACTACGGGAAAGGTGTCACGCAGCACGCGGCGGGTGAGCGACTGCATCGTTCGGTGGCCCGTGCCGGTCACCAGATTCACCGCTAGCACGCCACCGGGGGCGACCGCGCGCATGAGATGACCTAACAACTGTGGGTCCCAAGCTCGTGGCCGGAACACATCGGTCTTGCCCGCGAGATAGATATCATCGATCACCACATCAAACGTCCGATGGTTTTTTTCGAGCCATGGGTAGGCGTCCGCAATGATGATCTCAATGCCGAGGGCGTCCAATTCCATGTGATCGCGGGCGAGACCGACGATTTCCGAATCGATATCAATGGCAGTGAGTCGGCAACCGGGTGCCAGATGGTGAAGCACGCGAAACGCGGTGCCGCCTGCCAAGCCCAACATCAATGCAGAACGTGGCGGTGAATGGCATCCCAACAGGGAGGCTGCGGCGATCATGTCCCACGCGAGCCCAGTTAAAAACCGCCGACGGTGGAACGACGCATGCACCGCGCCGGCGACGCGAAACTCGGTCGCTAGATCTGATTTCCAGATTTCCAGCGATTGGTGGCGGGTATGGACCATTCCAGTGCGGCGCATCGCCGGTGAAACTAAATGACAATGGTCCCGATGGAAACAGGAAATCCGCGGATGTCGGGGGCTGGCCGTGGCGTAAAACAGGAAATCTGCGGATTGACGGATCGTAAAAACGCCCGATGCTGGCGCGCGTGCCGATTCACAAGCGAAGGGGTTTGAACCCGCGACAGGAACCCGCGACAATCCCATGAGTGACCCGGATGAAAACACTTCCACGCAATGGGAGGAACTGGTGGAGGTCGGAAGATACCCCACTTTGGCGCAGGCACACGAGCACGGCTTGGTGATTCTCGCCATGGGTGACCCCTGCTGGGTCAGGGCAACCGTGCCCGTCGGAGAATTTTCCCTTCACGCCGAACCTCAATCCGTGAATCCAATCTCCCATGAGCTTCTCGCCTATGACAAGGAGCAGGAGCCACTCGCGCACAGGCCCACCATCGATCACGCGCTCTTACGTTTCCCGCCGGGCTTGGGCATTTATGCGCTTTGGATGTCCTCTTTGGTTCTCTCATTCATCTGGCAAGGCGACCACCCTGCGTTTGTCGAGCGAGCGGCATCTTCCAGTATCGGGCTGATCGGTCGGGCCGAATGGTGGCGTCCCTTCACGGGCTTGTTTCTTCACGCGGATGACCCCCACCTCGTCGGAAATCTGCTCAGCGGGCTGTTTTTCGGCAGCTTGGTCGCCCGATCCATTGGCCCGGGGCGCGCGTGGGTGTTGATTCTGTTTTGCGGCACCCTTGGCAACGCCCTCACCTCGGCACTCACCTATCCGGAATCGTTCGTTTCAATCGGCGCGTCCACCGCCGTTTTCGGAGCGCTCGGCATTCTATCAGGCCTCGGATTTGCGGCCATGTTGCGTATTCGGACGCGACTGCCATGGGCTAAAATCACTGCCCCTCTCGTCGCCGGAATCATCCTGCTCGGATGGCTTGGCGGCGGCAGCCACGGTGGAAACACCGACGTGATCGGCCATATCTTCGGCTTCGCGACCGGTCTTGGCACGGGCCTGCTCATCGGCATCCTCACGCCGGTCAATATGGACTATTGGAGACTCAAATAATCAGGAAACGACTTGCAGGGGCTCGCAGGGCCAGGCGCAAAGGTGCCTTTATTCGTGACAATTCCAATAGAAGTCTTAGATCTCCCACCGTCCGACCGCCTATCCACTATCGGCACCTCACTCGGCACCTCACCCATGAACCCAAACGGAATTTTTACTTCCTCGGACGGCAAACGCTACGCGGTGACCTTCGCACTCATCAGTTCGCTCTTTTTTCTATGGGCGGTCTGCAATGGCATGATCGACGTGATGGACAAGCACTTTCAGGATTTTCTGCACCTGTCCAAAGCGCAATCTGCGAATGTCCAGTTCGCCCACTATCTCGGCTATTTCCTGATGGCGCTGCCAGCGGGTTGGCTCGCCCGGCGTTTTGGCTACAAGGGCGGCATCATCGTCGGTCTCATGATGGTGGCTGCCGGATGTTTGTGGTTCATACCCGCGACCCA
>CAIYYV010000333.1 GCA_903930425.1 Akkermansiaceae bacterium
CCAGCAGCAGTCCATGGTCGCCGAGCTGCAGGACGCCCGCGATCGCGCCAACGACGCCAACCTGATGAAGTCACAGTTCCTCGCCAATATGAGCCACGAAATCCGCACCCCCATGAACGGCGTGATCGGAATGAATGGCTTGTTGCTCGACACCGCGCTCGACGACGAACAACGCGGCTATGCAGAGATCGTCCACAGCAGCAGCGAATCGCTGCTCGCCCTCATCAATGACATCCTCGACTTCTCGAAAATCGAGGCGAAAAAACTCGATCTGGAGGTGCTTGATTTCGATCTCTCAAATCTGCTAGAGGATTTCTCGGCAACCTTGGCCTTGTCGGCTTACGAAAGAGGCCTGGAACTCCTCTGCCGAGTCGATTTGGATGTCCCCGAACTCCTCCGAGGCGACCCGGGACGCCTGCGCCAGATCCTCGCCAACCTTACCGAAAATTCCATCAAGTTCACCCGCAATGGCGAGGTGGAAGTCCATGTCTCACACCTCGATACCACCGATCAGGACGTGCAGCTCCGGTTCTCGGTGCGCGACACCGGACTGGGCATCGCCCCCGATAAGACGGAAATCCTTTTTTAAAAATTCAGCCAGGTCGACGCCTCGACCACACGGCAATACGGCGGCACCGGCCTGGGCCTGGCCATCTCGAAACACCTCGCCGAATTGATGGGGGGCGAAATCGGCGTGCGGAGCACCCCGGGTCAAGGGTCGGAGTTTTGGTTCACCGTCCGCCTCGGACAACAACCGTTAGATAGGCACTCGCCCTGCCCGCCCCCAAGCCGTCTGCATGAGATGCGCGTGCTCGTTGTGGACGACAACGCGACTCAGCGCGATATCCTCATCCCGCGCTTGGCGTCCTGGGAGATGCGCCCATCCGCAGTCCCCGATGCTGTCTCAGCCATGCAGGCGCTCGAGCAGGCACTCGCAGACGACGATCCGTTCCAACTCGTGCTCATCGACATGCAGATGCCCGGCCTCAATGGCGCGGACCTCGGCCGCATGATCCAAGCCGACGCGCGCTTCGCGGGCGTTCGAATGGTCATCGTCGTCTCACTCGGATCGACCGACCATCCCCAATATTTTGAAGAACTCGGCTTTGCCGGCTTCATGACCAAACCCATCGGACATCAGGAACTCAAAGCCATCCTTTCACGCATCTTCGAAGAGACCAGCGGCCCAAGCCCGCGGCCAATCGTCATGCGCCGCACTGCCCGCGAAACACTCAGGTCATTCCATCACTGCAAGTGGCGCGTCCTTCTGGCCGAGGACAATATCACGAACCAACAAGTCGCTCTCAATATCCTCCGAAAACTCGGCCTGCACGCCGATGCGGTCGCCAATGGCGTCGAGGCCCTCAAAGCCCTCGAAACCCTCCCCTATGACTTGGTCCTCATGGATGTCCAAATGCCAGAAATGGACGGCCTCGAAGCCACCCGCCGCATCCGCAATGGCCCGTCCGCAGTCCGGAACTCCCAAGTCCCCATCATTGCCATGACCGCCAATGCCATGCAGGGCGACCGCGCCAAATGCCTCGAGGTCAAAATGGACGACTACGTCCCGAAGCCGGTCTCACCCCAATCGCTCGCCGAGGTGTTGAACAAGTGGCTGCCCCAAAAAAATGGAGTCGAGGCGCTCGAGTATCATGGTCCCGACGCGCCTCTCGCTCTCAGCGCGTCCACCCTTTTCGACCGGGCGGGAATGCTCGCCCGATTGATGAATGATGAGTCGCTCCTTCATACCGTGTCGTCCGGGTTCTTGTTAGATATACCGAAGCAAATCGTTGCCCTCCAATCGTATCTGGAAAATGGCAACCTGCAGCCGGCCGAACGCCAAGCCCACACCATCAAGGGTGCCGCCGCCAATGTCGGCGGCAATCGCCTCCGCGAAGTCGCTCTGAAAATCGAGCAGACCGCCCGCGACGGCAAACTCCAAGCCGCCCAAGCTGCCATGCCCGCACTGCAAGCAGAGTTTGAGGCGCTCAAACAGGCCATGACCCAGGAGCGTTGATCACCCCACCCACCGCGCGCTGCGCTGGCATCGCGCGGCACTAGGCGTTCTGACGGTCCTTATGAATAAAATGAGGCAAGACCTGAAACGTAGAGGAAGTTCCGCGCATCACAAGCATCTCCCTACTTGACCCCCGCCCAGAGCTACCGTATTTATGGATGATGCTGATGACGCAACACGAGATCGTATTGAAACCACAGACACGGTTTGCATTCGCTGGCGTCCGTGGCCGTGTGAAAGCTGTGGTGGCAGCTCAACCCCGCTTGGTTTCCTTGTCAGATGCTTTGGCTCAAATCCGAAAGTCCCCCAAGTTGGCCGGAATGAGCAAATAGACTGGTTTAAGTTGTGGGAGTTGGATCGGCTGCTGGAATGGATCCAGAGTTGCGAGCATACGCAGTGGCTCGACTTGTGCCTGCCTCGTCTGGATCAAGGATCTGAGCATTTAGTTCTGTTTGACGAGCAGACGAGTGAGGTCGTGAAGGTCACGTTGCCCGGAACCTATGGGGACTATTACGAGATCATCGATGAACGGATCAACCAGTTCGATAGCACCCCTGCGGAATATTTGCTCCGTATGCGCTGGTGGCAGAAGCTCTTTTCCTCGGCTCCAAATCCCATCGGCATGACCGAGACCGGCCAGATCGTTTCGCGGCAACGGTTCATTCAAGGAGATCCGGATCCACTACAGAGAGAAGTCGATCAGTTCCTTATTGATGCAGGGGCAGTGGCGGTGATGCAGTCCTGCTGGCTATGGAAAAAAGTCGACAACGAATCGAAGATTGAGATCTGGATCGGGGATGCTCGGTCTGATAATTTTGTATTGGCACAGGATGGGATGGTTCCGATTGATATTCGAATCTGGGGTGTTTCCATTCCTGCCGTAGATCTCTAGGTTTTTTGTACGAATGAACCAAGTCGAAACCAGCGCCGAGCACATTGACCCCGCATTGAACGCCGTCGGTTGGAGTGTCCTCAAAGCGAGTCGCCTCAAAAAAATGAAACCGTTTCTGTCGCTCGTCATAGTGCTGCTTTCATTGCCGTGTGCGGTGGTAGATGCGGCTCCGGTCACGGGCGGTGATTCGATCTGGCAGACACAACGATCCGCTTTTGCGGAGTTTCATTACCAATCGATCGAGCGCAGCTTGAATGATGGTCCGCGCCATCATCCGGGTGCGCCTTCATTCATCCTCGATGAACGGGCGCTGATCCTGACCACGGACAAGGATCCCGTGGATGTGCAACTCCGCCGCACGCGCGCCCTGTTAGACCATCTGAAATTGAAGCTGCGGGCCGGGTGTCTGGCACCGCTTGAAGCTGAAATATCAAAGATCGCAGCAGACGCCCAACTCGCAAGGACGGCCTCCCAGCGGGACAAACTCCACGAGCTTTTCCTCCGCTTGCTGGAGCTCACCCGCCAAGTCTCGCTGTCCAACCCGCTGCTCGATTTCAATGATCTGCTTTTCATGGGCCACGCCCGGCCCGGCGGCGATGTCCACATGGTCGACCCGTATGCCGGTTGGAACGCCCGCCCGGGCGGCGGACTATTCGTCCTTCGCGGCTTCAAGGGCGATGCGCCATGCCTGGTGGATTTGTTAGAAAAATCGGAGCCTGGGAACGGCCGCTTCAAAGGCAAAAAACTCCAAGGCGGCGCGTTCCTTCGCCCGGATCTTTCGTCCGATGCGCAAAAAATCGCCTTCGCTTGGAACAACATCAGCGATAAGGCCTATCATATTTTCACAGTCGATGTCGACGGATCCAATCTCACCCAACTCACCGACGGAATCATCAATTTCAACGCCCCGGCGTTCATGGACAGCAGCTTCAACGATTTCGACCCGTGCTGGTTGCCCGGCGGCCGAGTGGCCTTTCTGTCAGAAAGAAGGGGCGGCTACCTGCGGTGCAGCGGAGCGCGTCCGCTCATGACTTATACCCTCTACTCGATGAAGCCGGACGGCAGCGACATCATCCCTATCAGTTATCACGAAACCAACGAGTGGAATCCCAGCGTGGATCACTCCGGCCGGATTGTTTACACCCGATGGGACTACGTGGATCGTGATGACTGCATCGCCCATCACCTGTGGACTTGTTTTCCAGATGGGCGCGACCCGCGCTCACCCCACGGCAACTACCCTCTGCCCTGGTCGTATGAAGACAAGGACAAGCGCGACGGCAGGCGCGCAAGACCTAACGGGGAATGGAATATCCGCGCCATCCCAGGCTCGCGCAAATATGTGGCCACCGCTGCCGGTCATCACACGTATGCGTTCGGTGAACTGGTCGTCATCGATACGGATATCCCCGACGACGGCGCCATGAGCCAGGTCAGGGGGATTACGGTGAGTCGAAGCGACTGGCCGGATGCGGCGGGCGACTACGGCACCGCCTGGCCGCTCAGCGAGGATTTCTATCTGGCCAACTTCCGGGACGATATCATCCTGCTCGATCGATTCGGCAACAGAGAACTGTTAGTCCCGAAAGCCGCACTGCCTCCAGGGACTGACAAGCTGATCCATCCCATTCCCCTCACGGCGCGGCCGAAGCCGCCCGTCATCCCCACCGCCACCTATCAGGGGGAACGCGCGAGCGTCAACGCTCCCAAAACCAGCATCAGCGTGATGAATGTCTATGAAGGCGACATGAAGCTGCCCGAGGGCACGAAGATCCATGCCTTGAGGGTCATCCAGATCATCCCCCAACTCCAACCCGTCATGAACCAACCGAAGATTGGTTATGCCAGCGAGAGCCTCGTGAGAATGCCCCTTGGAACCGTCCCCGTCGAACAGGACGGCAGTGTCAACTTCTTCGCCCCCGCCGGTAAGGAATTCTACTTCCAGCTTTTGAACGAGCGCGGCTTGGCGGTCCGCTCGATGCGCTCCGGCACCTACCTGCATGCCGGTGAATCACTCAGTTGCACCGGGTGTCACGAGTCAAGGAATGCAACCCCAAAGGCGATGACGGCGGTGCCAATCGCACTGCGCAGGGCACCGTCTTCCCTCGCGCCCGAGGTGAGCAGCGGCGCGATGCCCTTCAATTGGCACCTCCTGGCCAAGCCGGTGTTGCAGCAAAAGTGCGCCGCGTGCCATGCCAAGGAAGCCACAGGCCCCGACATGAGTTATGCGAGCCTCGAGAAGTGGGTGTTTCACTATCCCTTCACCGATCACAGTTATACGAACGGCGATGTCACCTCAAGCGGCTCGCGCACCCTGCCAGGAAAATTCGGTGCCATGCAATCACCCCTCCTCTCGTATCTCAATCCGTCACATTACAAGGTCAGCCTCACCCAGGACGAGTTCAAGCGAATCACCCTCTGGCTCGACTGCAATGGCAATGAGTTAGGCGCTTATACCCAAGTCGCCGAACAACAACGCGGCGAAATCGTCTGGCCGGAAATCGATGTCGACCCACAGAACCCGCTCGGTTGCAACCCGTGAACCCAAAACCGCGCGCAGCTGCCATTCGATTTGCTCCTGATATGAAGTGACGAGGCCGATGTCGTGCACATGAGAGAGGATAAACATGACAGGTTCCTCTGGCTTAACAGAAGGTAACCAACGATAGACATGCTCCGTTGTCTTGGTCAGATCTTCTTTAACAACTTTCAATAAATCACTGATCTGGTTCTTTGCATAATACGCCACAATGCCATCAATACGCGTCTCTTGATCAGGGTAGATGCCGCCGCCCCCGCCACGTGGCTGCGGGAGTATCCCGTCTCCG
>CAIYYV010000334.1 GCA_903930425.1 Akkermansiaceae bacterium
ACAAGTCATCGTCATCCCCATCCCGGGGATCTTTTTTGTAGGGACTGAAAAACTCCGCCTCGATGACCGTCTGGAACCTTCCGGGCCTTTTCCATGCCACGCTCGAATGATCCAGCGGGTTGGCAGCGGCATCCTGCCGCGCTCCGCGCTTGAACAAAACCTCAATGTAGTATTTCTGCCCTTTCTTGAGAATGACGGGCTCGCTCTGCTGTGAGGCGTTCTGGCCATAAGAGCGCCATCCCGTGCCTCTGGTGGTTTGCGCGATCACACGTTTGGTGAATTTGTCCTCCGATTCCGCCAGATAGAGGACACAGGCGTGGTTGCCGGCAATGTAGAACACGTGGGGACCGTCATCCGGGGCCGTTAGGTATCCGCGCAGGCGGCAGCCATAGTTCTCGCCCTCATCGCTGAGGTCCAAATTGTCAATCAGCGTGGCGTGCGATGGCGCTGCCGGAAAGCGCTTGTCGAGCACCATGTCCTTGATGCGGTCACCGGGCAGGTCCGTCCAACTCTCGCAGGTCAGCATGTGCTCCGTCTCCACGACCTCGGCCTTGAGCGGATCACTCCCAGCCAGCCATTCCTCCCTGTTGGTTCGACCATCGTGGTCGGGGTCGCCATAAGCTCCGCGATCGGCCGGATCCACGCTATCCGCCATCAATCCTTTGGACTGTTGCCAGGCATTGGGCAACCCGTCATCGGTCATATCCTCCTTGTCGCGCTCCCACGAGATCAGCGCGTCGGCACCGATGACCTGGGGCGCGGTCCCGCCCGGCAACACCCATGCCACCGCACAATGATCCATGTTCCGGCTCTGCTTGTGGAGGATTTCCAGATAACGGGTTTCATCCTTCCGCAGGGTGATCTTGACTGACACCTGCTCGGGAAGGAGCGGCTTCTCGACCTGCTCTGATCGCCGCGTCCACTTCGCGGGCGGGCCCGGCTGTTCCACGCGTGCTATCAACTTCCGGCTGAGGGAGGACTTGGTGTCACCGAGCCAGAGCTCGGCGGTGTCATCGGCGATAAGCATGAAAGTGTAATCCCCGTCGGCTGGCGCCTTGATCGCCCCGCGCAGCCGCGAGCCGTAATTGTCCCCATATCCGGGGGAGGTTTCCAGACGGTGAAGATAGCGGACCTCGTCCTTCGCTGAACGCGGGAACCGTCCCTTGCACGATCAACCTTCTCGAATCCTTCGTCTCCCATTTCACGGCATCCCACTGCAAAGTGACCTTGTTGCTGCCCATTGCCCAAAACTCGAAGCGCCGCGGCACCCCCTGTTCCATCCTTACGCTGCCCGCACGCTTGACGATGTTGCCCTCCTGCTGCACCAGTCTCCACTCGCCCGTCTTCGCGTCTTCCATCCAGAGCTCAGCGTCATCACCACCGTCGATGGTGAAGCTGTATGCAAAAGTTTCAGGCGCGCTGAGCACGCCGCGCACCCTGACCAGCGAAGGAGCCGCGCGGGCCGGAATCTCAAGATCGGCCAATTGCATCGTCGCGGCCGCCTCCGCCGGCTTCCGACTGCGGCAAATCTCAAACGCGCGCCGCACGGAGGTCGCCGCCGGCCTGTCAAGCGGCCAGACCTCGGCGACTACACCGGGTTTGATTTCCTTGTCCGCCGCCGTGGCAGCCAGGGGCGCCATCCACAGCAGTGATAAAAACACGGCGGACACTCGCCGGAGGCATGATGTTGGGGCTTTCATAGAAATTGCGGGACAAGGAAACCGGGTTCATCGTTAGCGAACGTCATTCGCAAGCTAACATTCGAGCTGATGGCCTAATCGGGTCCGGGAGTCAAGATCATTGGAGCTATCTGTGAAAGTTCGCAGCATACGCGCTGTGTTTGATAGTATATGCATAGCGCGGGCAGCGCAGATGAAGTTATCCGCAATTCTCAACCCGTGACGGTCATCCTTCCGGGAGAGGTAAGAAAAGTTTCCATGGTGCATTCATTTTTACGTGCCTTGCGTTCTTTTCCCAGCCAATGATTC
>CAIYYV010000335.1 GCA_903930425.1 Akkermansiaceae bacterium
CATGAGGTCGGCCACACGCTCGGATTGTCGCACGATGGGAGGATCAGCCCCGTTGAAGGCTATTATGCCGGACACAACGGCTGGGCGCCGATCATGGGCGTGGGCTACTATCAAACGATTTCCCAATGGTCGAAAGGTGAGTATCCCAGTGCTAACAACACCGAGGATGATTTGAGCATCATCGTTTCTAACAACAATGCCGTGGATTACCGCGTGGATGATCATGGCGCGACTTATGCCACTGCCACTTGGCTCGACATCGCTTCTGGCGGATCGGTCTCTAACGAAGGAACCATCGAAACGTGTACCGACGAGGACTCGTTCCGCTTCGCCACCACCGGCGGAAACGTCACACTCAGTATCCACAACGTCACGTTTAATCCCAACCTCGACATCAAGGCAGAGATTGTGAATGCCGTCGGCATCGTGATCGCCACCAGCGATTCCGATTCAACTGAGATCGCCTCGTTCAGCGCGCTCAACTTCGCGGCGGGTGATTATTTCCTGCGCGTTTCGGGCGTTGGCAAAGGCGATCTTTCGACTGGCTACAGCGACTACGGAAGTCTCGGGTCCTATCTGATCTCGGGCACCGTGAATGGTGGGGCCGCAGCCAATCACTTCACTCTCGAGGAAAACTCCGGCAACACCACCATCGTGGGAAGCGTTACCCCGCGCGTCAGCCATGGTGCGGGCACTCTGGTCTACGCGATCAGCTCCGGAAACACCGGCGGAACATTCGCCATCAACCCCGCCACCGGAGCCATCACCGTCGCCAACAGCGCGACCCTGGATTTCGAGATGCTCTCCACCCACTGGGACGATCCGGCATCCTTCGAGTTGTTTGTTTCGATTACCGACAGTCTCGGCATGGCCACCGAATCCATCCGCACCGTTGTGACGATCCTCAATGTCAACGAAGCGCCGGTCCTTGCGCCGCTCGCAGCGCAGGCGATTTGGGCCAGTCTTCCGCCCGGTAGCCTGCTGGCCACCGCCAGCGCGGTTGATCCCGATCGTGAGGACTACGTCTCGTTTTCCATCGCCGCCGGGAATACGGGCAACGCCTTCGTCATCGATTCCGCCACCGGGGCCATCACGGTCGCAGGGCCGCTGGATTTTCTAACAACCCCCGCCTACACGCTCACCGTGCGCGCCATTGACCACGGGACACCTGTTAGGACGGCGGATTGCCAACTCGCCATCAGCCAAGCGGCACCCGCCGCAACCCTCGACTGGAATAACGGGTCCTCTAACGGTTTATGGGACACGACAAGCACGAGCTGGCTGAATGGTTCCACCCCGGCGATTTGGAACAACGCTGCGCCGGACAGCGCCGTCTTCAGTGACACGGCGGTGGGAACGATCACCCTCACGACGGGCATTAGCGCCAGTGGTATGGATTTCACCACTACTGGTTATTCGATCATCGGCAACACGCTGACACTGGCTTCGGAGCGCGCCTCGCCGGTCGTCAATGTTACCGGAATTTCGACGATCATCAGCTCCGTAATCGCCGGCACCAACGGCTTTACCAAGACCGGTGCCGGCACATTGACTTTGAGAGCGATGAACTCATTCACCGGAACGATGAAGGTCAGCGCTGGAATCGTTGAGATCAACAATGCGCCCGAGTGGGGGCGCGGGTTCTCCGGTGCCAACACCACGGTGGAGATCGACTCCGGGGCAAGCGTGAAATTGAACATTCCATGGGCGCTCGGGTATACTAACACCTGTGACGATCTCACGATCCATGATGGGGGCATGCTCAATTGTAACAGTTGGACAAGCTACGTGAGGCACATCGTCCTTGAGGGCAGCGCAGACATCAGCGGAACATCAGCGAACGAAGGCGTTGTGCTGAGTGGCAACCTCACAACGACACCGACGGATGCGGCCGCACCCCAGTTGCAGCAGCTCAGGCTGTCAGGAGCGTCCTACGGCGTGGTGGGCGGTACCACTCTCTTCACGGTGCATGACAACGTCAATCAAGCGGCGGATCTAACGATTGGCCAGATCGGAGAAGGCAGCACCGCCGCGCTGACGAAAGCCGGTGCTGGCACGATGTTCCTGACAGATGCTAACAACTACACCGGCCTCACGACCGTGAGTGAAGGCACGCTGGTCGTGCATGGGTCGCTGGCTGCGGGTGGGGTCACTGTGAATAGCGGGGCCACCCTGGGCGGCAACGGCATCCTCAACGGGCCGGTCGTGATTCAATCAGGCGGCACCCTGACCACCGATCCATCAGGCATCAGCACCCTGCGGATTTCTAACACTTTGACATTGGCGGGTGATACCCTCTTGAGAATCCACAGCGGCAGTGTGACGAGCGATTGTCTGAACGGGATGACCGGAGTCACTTATGGTGGCTCGCTCACGGTGATGGATTTGGGCAGGGCCTTGGCGGTGGATCAGAAATTCACCCTGTTTACTAAGGCATCCGGCACCTATGCCGATAGCTTCGCGACGTTGAACCTGCCGACGCCTCCCACAGGTCTGGAGTGGAACACCTCCGGCCTCGCCATGGATGGCAGCATTCAATTATTGAAGGCTCTCACTCAGGTAGCTGCTCCATCGTTCCTCCCGGCAGCAGGCAACTACAGTGTGCCGGTTTCCGTCACGATCGGCTCCGAGACGGGTTCGGAAATTTATTACACCACGAATGGAGACACGCCGACCGTCGATTCGGAGCATGGTCCGAGCCCGGTTTCCGGCATCATCGTCCCGCTTGGCACCCAGATGGCGATCAAGACTTTCGCCACCAAGACCGGCATGGCGAACAGTGTGGTTGCCAGCGCGGTTTACAGCACCCTACCCACCGCAGTATGGCTCAATCCGACAGGCGGCTCATGGACCCACGCGAGCAACTGGTTGAGTCAGATCATTGCCTCGGGCCTTGGCACGACGGCCGATTTCAGCACGCTCGACCTTACCACCAATGCCACGGTGACGCTGGATAGCGCGCCGACCATTGGGACGTTGATTTTTGGTGACACCACGCCTTCTCACAGTTGGACGCTTCAAACGGGCGGACCTCTGACCTTGGATCATGGAATCGCGACGCCAGTCATTGAGGTCAAAAATCAGTTGGCGATGATCGGTGTTGCCATCGCCGGCACTAACGGCTTTACCAAAATCGGTGCCGGCACCTTGATTCTGGATGAGCAGAACTCATTCACCGGAACGATGAAGGTCAGCGGCGGAACCGTCGAGATCAACAATGCGACCGAGTGGGGGAACGGGTTCGCCGGTGCCAACACCACGGTGGAGGTCGATTCCGGAGCAACCGTAAAATTCAACACTGTGTGGGCGCTTGGTTTTACTACCATCTGTGACGACCTTATCATCCATGATGGCGGCGCACTCAACTGTAATGGCCAGACCACCTACGTGCGGCATATGGTCCTTGAGGGAAGTGCCCACATCAGCAACAACACTCAGGTTGATAGCAACATCTCTCTGAGCGGCAATCTTACCGCGGCCCCGACGGATGCGACCGCACCGCAGTTGCAATTGTTCAGGCTGTCGGGATCCGCCTATGGCGTGGTGGGCGGCACCTCCACCTTCACGGTGAATGACAATGCGAACCAGCCGGTGGATCTAACGGTTGGTCCGATCTTCCAAAGCAGCACCGCCGCGCTGGTGAAGGCCGGTGCGGGCACGATGCTCATGACGGGGGCTAACAGCTACACCGGCAGCACGAGAGTGAACAGCGGCACCCTATTTCTCACCGGCAGCATTTCGACTGGTACGGTCACGGTGAATGCCAACGCCACCCTCGGCGGCACAGGCACTATCAACAGCACGACCACCATCGCCGACAAAGGCCGTCTTGCCTTCACCCTGAGCACCTTGGCCGCCAGCCACGATCCCCTCAATATCACCGGTGCGTTGGTCTTCTCGGGAGCTTCCGTGCTCGACATCACGCCCAGCGGTGTCCTGCCCGCTCCCGGCACCTACCCGCTCGTCATCACCGCCGCGCCGATCACTGGCAGCGTGCCGGCCACCCTCAACCTGCCAACGGGCTGGGTGGCGACCGTCTCGATCTCCGCAGACACTCTGAGCTTGCTGCTGAACGTCACCTCCACCGGCTCTAACACTTATGACACCTGGTCCAGCGGGACCTTCGCCAATGCCTTCACCGATCACGATCCCACCCATGACCCGGATCGCGACGGCCTAACCAACCTCCTGGAATACGCCTTCGGCACCGATCCGACAGTTTCCACAGGCGGTGAAATCGTGTATGACGGGACATCGGTCACCAGGCCTGGTGGGCCAAAATTCGTCGAGGATGGCGGCATGTATTACGCGGTGTTTGGCCGCCGTGCGGGTTATCTAAGCGCCGGAATCCTCTACACGGTGCGCTTCAGCGCGGACCTGAGGGCAGGATATTGGACAACCAGCGCCATCGAGCCGACCGAACTCACGAGGACCGGAGGCATCCATGCGGTGCGGGTGCCCTATCCGATCGAACTCGTTCCGTCGGGCAACGGTCCGCAAAAGGCCAGGTTTTTCCAAGTGGTCGTTACCCAAACCCCATGACCCGTTCCGGTCTAGGCAGGGCGAATCCGTTAGGCTGCATTTCGATGCGAATGACTTCTCGTTGCAGGCAGTCGAAACCCGTCACGTGCGCATGACGCTTGGCGCTAAGGCACCGAAAGAACCTCAGGCTCGTAAGTTGTGACTGTCCAACAACGTAATTGCTCGCAAACCGCATTTCCAAATCATGAATCCTACCCGTCGCGACATTCTAAAAACCACCGCCCTCGGCGGCCTTGGCACCACCCTCGCCAGCATCCTCGGCGGCACTGCCACCGCGGCGGGCGTCAAGGCTCCCGTGACACTCCCGAGTGGCATAGTCATCCGGCCGGACATTGTCAGCCCACGGCCGCGGCCCGCCGGGCAGAAACCGGTTCATCATCTAACCACCAAGCCGTTGCAGAAAGTCCGGGTGGCGCATATCGGGCTGAGCCGAGGCATGACCCACGTCAACGACTCCCTCAACATTGAATTTGCCGAAGTAGTGGCGGTTTGTGATTTGCGCGACGACCGGGCGCAGAACGCCGCAGCCCACTGCGAGAAGACGCGCGGAAAACGGCCCGAGGTCTACAGCGGCAGCGAGCTCATCTGGGAAAAGCTGGTGGCGCGTGACGACATCGATGTGATATATATTTCGACCCCGTGGGCTTGGCATGTGCCGATGGCCATGTGTGCCATGGAACACGGGAAACATGCCTTTGTCGAGGTTGCGGCCGCAGTGACGGTGGATGACTGCTGGAAGCTGGTGGACACCAGTGAGCGCACCCAGCGGCATTGCGTATTGTTAGAAAATTGTTGTTACGGGGAGAACGAATTGTTCCTATTGAACATGGCCCGCGAGGGAGTGTTCGGGGAGCTGACCCATGCTGAGTGCGCCTACATTCATGATCTCAGGGGCATGTTGTTTGCGCTAGGCACAGAGGGCGACTGGCGGCGTGATTACCACTGGCAATACGACGGTAACCTCTATCCCACCCACGGTCTTGGGCCGGTGGCCCAGTATCTGGGTGTGGGTCGGGGCGACCAGTTCAACTTCCTGGTGTCGATGAGTTCGCCAGAAAAAGGCCTGACTGGCTGGCGTGATCGCAATCACCCTAACAGCGGTAAGCACAGCAATGAAAAGTATCTCTGCGGCGACATGAACACCTCGCTCATCAAGACTGTGTTAGGTCGCTCCATCATGGTCCAACATGACGTGATCAGTCCGCGGCCATACAGCCGTATCAATGCCCTCTCGGGAACCGGCGCGACGTTTTTTGACTACCCGGCACGCCTCGCGGTGGGCAATCCGCGCCAATACCGCCTTGATTCAACGGGCTCCCACGAATGGTTGAGCGACAAGGATCTGGCGCGGATGCGCAAGCTTTTCACCCATCCGCTGTGGCGCAAGCTGGAACAACGGGCCAAAGGTGGCAGCCACGGCGGCATGGATTTTGTAATGAATTGGCGGCATCTTGATTGCGTGCGCCAGGGAATCACCCCGGACAGTGTGGTGTATGACGCAGCGGCGTGGAGTTCGATCATTGAGTTGTCGTCATTGTCGGTTGCCACGGGCAGCATGCCGGTCGTCATTCCTGACTTTACCCGCGGCCTGTGGCAAAGCATGCAACCCCTGGCCATCGCGGGAAAACCGGTGGGCGCTGCCAAAGTCGTGCCGGTGAAGGTGGCCGAATGGACGTCCCAGGATTTGGCGGCCGACTGGACGCTCAAGACTTGGGATGTGAGCCAAGGGATCACGACAGCGGGGGATTACAGCTTCGAATTTCAATACACCCGCGGGGCACACCGACTCGATTTCCGCAAGGTCACACTGCTCAACGGCGAGGCGGTCATCGCGCAGGACGAACACCCCGGCCACTCCGGTCAGGACAACGCCCATAACCTATACCGCTTCACCATTGCCAGATATGATCTCACCGCAAAATACCGGCTGCGAGCCGAGATCAAGGGCGACGGTGGCACCGATTCGGCAGGCGACATTTCGGTCTGCAAGGAATAGCAAACCAAGGTGAAATGATCCTTCCATAAACCCTTCCTTCGCCTCACCTGCGTTCGAATCGTTCGGCTTCCCCGTTTTCGTCGCCTTCTGGACCGGTCACCGGCTCTTGCAACGGTATTCATTCGATAAACCATTTCCTTGGAAGCTTCAAATTCGCAAAGTTCGGCCACAAAATGATCAGCACTTGCTCTTCCCATCGGCAATCTTCACTGCGGATTACAGGATCATTTGGCCGGTTTTGGCCCGGCAAACAATCCGGTTTTGAACCAGCGCCGACACAGTTTGAAACTGCCAGTCACGCTTCAATGACTGGCCTTCTGGACGCGCTGCACTTGCTGCTGGCGATATTGCGTCGGGCTGACACCGAAGGTCTTTTTGAACTGCTTGCAGAATTGATAA
Organism: Akkermansiaceae bacterium; assembly: GCA_903930425.1. Classification (GTDB taxonomy): domain Bacteria; phylum Verrucomicrobiota; class Verrucomicrobiia; order Verrucomicrobiales; family Akkermansiaceae; genus Luteolibacter. The sequence goes on from CAIYYV010000335.1 coordinate 6,938, forward strand.
ATATCCGGATAGCCGACAGCTTCCGCAATTTCTCCGGAGCGCATATCTGGATTGTAGAGCATTCTTTGGGCCGCGGCCATGCGTTTGCGGATGACGTATTCACTGATCGATGAACCAAAGAATTCGCGAAATCGATGACAAAGGTGGCTCTCGGACATGGCGGCGATTGCGGCGAGTTCTTGGAGCGGAGGAATCCGTTGGAAATCGACATCGAGGTGATGGCGGACCCGCATCAGGCCCGGCGGAATCGCCGCGACGGTGTTGCGCGTCGTAACTTGCCGTCGGACGCCCCGCCCCCAGTTTTCAAAGAGATTCTGCAGGATGATGGGGTCAGGCAGCAAAGCGTTTCTCATCTCATCCAGCATCGCGGTAAGGCAGAGTATCATCACGGAGTCACCGGGAACTTTGAACGGCTTTGTGGTGGGCAATTCCATGGTATCGATCTGCTGGCTGACCCACGTCCCCTCCACATGCATCCATGAATGCGGTTCGGACCCGGGTTCATTGCCCCAACTATAGAATTGTGGAACTCCTGGAGGCCAGATCATCAACGTCATCGCCGGGGCGGATGGCGATGCGTTGCTGCAGTCAAGACGCGGCGGTTCGTGGAAAAGCATGATGAGCCAGTCACCGGTGCCCAAAGGCCGATCCACGTTCTGATTAAACATGGGCTCGCGGATTCCAATGCCGCGCACATTGAAGGTGGCCTCTGGCAACAATTCGTGCCCGAACCATTGCCGGTCCCAAGTCCGGTTCTCGTCCGGGGGCAATGCGTTCCACATCACAAAAGCAGGCGGTTGCGGCATTTCCTGCGGAATGATCAGAGCGGCGGATTTCATGGGCGTATCGGTTGTCTTATGCACATTCTGTCACAAACTTTTCACAAGCGAAGCCATTTTCTTAAATTTCAGAGGCTGTATGGTTCTCACCTTAATACATCAGCTATGCGGCATTTTAACCGGCTATAGGACTGTCCCGAAAATCTCCACTGTTGCGCTACATGAACTCTTATTTGTCAGTTAGAAAACACCGTAATCAGAACGAACCCCACGAATTCTTTGGAAGCCTCACGCGAAAATATTCAACCCCAAATCCTATGAAGACACATGCCATCCACAAAACCCTATTGATCTGTCTGGCTGCTCAAGCGCTGTTAGCCGCAACAGTTTCGGCCACCGTCACCAAGCTCGCCCATTATGGGCTTGGAGAATCCGGCACCGTGACCGGGGCCACCAGTCCCTTCAGCCCATTGCTTGACGATATCGGCGGGCATCACTTCGCAGGCCAGCAGGCGGTTGGCTCCACGGCATCGCTTGGCAGTAGCGGTGTCGCCGCCACTGGCAGCACTGCCTATCTGGCGAAGAGCTCATGGGCCAGTGGTTGGCATAGCACCAACTTCACCCTCACCAACGACTGGTCAGTGCAACTGTGGATGAGACCGGACAGCAATGGCGGAACCGTCCAGTTCGAGACCGATAACAGCGCCACCGGCGTTTCTTTCGTGTTTTCGGCTGATAATAAGATCTATCTCGCCCACGGCATCGGTGGTACCCAGAATGCCATTACTGGTCCTAATAGCAGCTACACTGCTGGCACCTGGTATCGCCTCGGTATCGTCAACTAGAACGGCACCAACCACTTTTACATCAACGGCACCGAGGTCATCACCGATACCTTGGGTGGCACAGTGGGGGGCATGTTGCTCGGCTTCGCGCAAGGCGGGAGCAATGGTGGCCCTGGTGCCTACGATGAACTCAATGTCTGGAGTTTCGACCACAGCACCGACAGCCTCTCGTCCATCACTGATGCGCTGAACGCCGGGATCGTCGATGCATTGTATTGGGATGGCGCGCCAGGCACTGCCAACAGCGCCAGCGACGGCGACTCGGGCACCTGGAGTGCGAGTGTGGCCAACTGGGACCGGGGCACCGGCAACGGCTATCAGGGATGGACCGGCACCGTGATCCCGGCGGTGTTCGCCGGCACCGCCGGCACGGTGACGATGGACGGCGACATGAGCGCTGCCAGTGTAGCCTTCAATGTCGCCGGATATGTCATCGATACCGGAACCCACTCGCCAACCTGGACGGTGCTGGGTGGCACGGGCGGCTTTACCAAGACCGGTGCCGGCACGCTGACGCTGACCAGCGCCTCCACCGCGAGCGGTGCCCTGACCGTCAGTGACGGCACGCTTGTCCTAGGCGACAGTGGCGCACTTGGATCCACCTCTGTGGTTCTCGACGGCGGTGGCATATCACGCAATGTTGCCGCTACCACCATTGCCAACGCCATCAGCATCGGCGCAGGCGGCGGCACTATCACGGGAAGGACCGGATGGGACAACTGGGTTTCTCTATCCGGACCGATCACCGGCTCCGGGGCACTCACGATCAAGGGTATGGTGGCATTTCGGAATGCCTCTAACAGTTACAGCGGCACGTTGACCATCGTCAATGCCGGCTCACTCAATTTTGCTACCGCCGGATCTTCCGCATTGGCGCTTCTGGGGGACGCCAATCAGGTTTCAAGCAAGCTGGTGATCCACCTGGCTGATAGCGGTTCGGCAGTGTATATCGGCTCGGCACAAACGATTGACCAACTTACCGGCACTGGAGTGGTGTGGGGACCCGGTCCGCTGACCGTCGGCGGCAACCAGGGGACGTCATCATTTGGGGGCACGATCATCAATACCATCAGTTTGGCCAAAACCGGCGCGGGCACGTTTACCCTTACAGGAACCAACACCTACACCGGAGCGACCACCATCAACAATGGCGTGTTTGAGTTGAACGGTTCGCTGGGCAACACTTCGGTGAGCGTCGAAGGAACCGGCACGCTCCAGGGGATCGGCACCGTGGCGGGTGCGGTCGCTGTAAAAAACGGGGGCACGCTAGCCCCAGGCGGTGCCGCCATCGGCACTCTAACCGTTAGCAACACGCTGACATTGGCTGGTGATACCCGCCTGCAAATTCACAGTGGCAGTATGACAAACGACAAACTGAGCGGGATGAGCGGGGTCACTTATGGGGGCACGCTCACGGTGACGGATCTGGGCAACGCCTTGGCAGCGGGTCAAAAGTTCATATTGTTTACCAAGGCATCCGGCACCTATACTGGCAGCTTTGCCACGTTGAGCCTGCCGACGCCTCCCGCAGGTCTCGAGTGGAATACCTCCGGTCTCACCAGTGATGGCAGCATCCAGTTGTTGTTTTCCAATCAGGTGGCTGCACCATCGTTCCTCCCGGCAGCGGGCGGCTATTGCGCGCCGGTTTCCGTCACGATCAGCTCCGACACGGGTTCAGAAATTTATTACACGACCAACGGGGACACGCCGACCTTCGCATCGGATCATGGTCCGAGTCCGGTGTCCGGCATCAGCATTCCGCTTGACGCCCTGATGACGATTAAGGCTTTCGCCTTCAAGACCGGTATGGCGGACAGTGAAGTAGCCAGCGCGGATTATACCACCCTATCCACTGCGGTATGGACGAATTCGTCAGGCGGTTCATGGACCAATGCAAGCAACTGGTTGAGCCAGGTGATCGGCACGGGCGTAGGCTCGACGGTCGATTTCAGCACGCTCGACCTTACTGCCAATGCTACGATAACTCTAGACAGTGCACTCACTGTTGGAAAGTTGGTTTTTGGTGACACCACACCGGATTTTAATTGGACGCTTACTACGGGCGGACCGCTGACCTTGGATCATGGAATTACGACGCCAGTCATCGAGGTTAAGAATCAAGCCACCTCGCTTGCGGTGGCCATCGCCGGCACTAACGGCTTTACCAAGACCGGTGCCGGCACGCTGACGCTGACCAGCGCCTCCACCGCGAGTGGTGCCCTGACCGTCAGTGACGGCACGCTTGTCCTAGGCGACAGTGGCGCACTTGGATCCACCTCTGTGGTTCTCGACGGCGGTGGCATATCACGCAATGTTGCCGCTACCATCATTGCCAACGCCATCAGCATCGGCGCAGACGGCGGCACCATCACGGGAAGGACCGGATGGGATAATTGGGTTTCTCTAACAGGTCCGATCACCGGCACCGGGGCACTCACGATCAAGGGCATGGTGGCATTTCGGAATGTCTCTAACAGTTATAGCGGCACGTTGAGCATCGTCAATGCCGGCTCACTCACCTTTGCAACCCCCGGATGTTCGTCATTGGCACTGCTGGGGGGCGCCAACCAGGTTTCAAGTAATCTGGTGATCTATCTGGCTGATAGCGGATCTGCAGTGCATATCGACGCGGCACAAACGATTGATCAACTTACCGGCACTGGAGTGGTGTGGGGACCTGGCACGCTGACCGTCGGCGGCAACCAGGGGACGTCATCATTTGGGGGCACGATCATCAATACCATCAGTTTGGCCAAAACCGGCGCGGGCACGTTTACCCTTACAGGAACCAACACCTACACCGGCGCGACCGCCGTCAACGGTGG
>CAIYYV010000336.1 GCA_903930425.1 Akkermansiaceae bacterium
CGGATCGATGCATAAAGTGGACCCCATGTCCAGGACAGTTTTTCCCCGAATTTAAGTTGTGCTGCCGCCCTCAATCGCAGCGGTTTGGCGCTGCCCCAGTGTTGTCTTGCCGAAGCGATCCACGATCTTCGCTCCCCCGCCTTCCCCCGAGCGGTAGACCGCCTCTGGCGTCAGGTCTCCCAGTGATTGGTGTGGGCGCTCCTGGTTGTAGAAGGCGAAGTCGTCGGTGAGCCCCACGAGCAACTCGGGCAAGCTGGCGTAGCCTTTGAGGTCGATGTCCTCGTCCTTGACGCTGCGCCACAGCCGCTCCACGAAGAGGTTGTCCAATGCCCGCCCGCGTCCATCCATGCCGATGGCGATTCCTTCGCGCAGGAGCACTCCCGTGAACACCGTGCTGGTGAACGGCGACCCTTGGTCCGTGTTAAAGAGCGCGGGCCGGCCATGGGCGCGGAGAGCGTCTTCCAGGCAGTCCACGCAGAACCCCGCCTCCAAGGTATTGGACAGCCGCCAGGCCAGCACCCGGCGTGCGTACCAGTCAATGATGGCCACCAAGTAGGCAAAGCCATGCGCCAGGCGGACGTCGGTGATGTCCGTGCTCCACACCTGGTTCGGGCGCGTGACCTCAACCCCGCGCAGCAGAGAGGGGTAAACCAGGTGCTCGGGGTGAGGTTGGCTGGTGTTCGGTCCCGGCGCCATGCCCGCCAATCCCAGAATCCCCATCCGTCGCTGCACGCGCTTGCGGTTCACCACCTGGCCTTGCGCCTTCAGAAAGACCACCCTGCGCCGACGGCCATCGAACGGGTGACGGGTGTACTCGGCGTCAATCAACGCCAACAGGATCCGGTCCCACTCGCTGACGACCGCCTCGGTCGAGCGGGTATCGACTCCGGAGCGTGCGACCCCGGCCAAGACGCATTGCCGCATCGCCGCGACCTCGCCCTCATGATCGATCCACCCGCGACGGGTACTCACAGGCTCAGCCCGGACTTTTTTTCAACCCGTCCAGTTCCACTTTTAGCCGCCCGATCTCGCTGTCGAGGCGCTCCGGTGCGCTCCGATCGTCCGCCGGCTGGCGCCCACGTTTGGTCTCAAACAGCGTTCCGGCTTGCTCCAAAATTTCTTTCTTCCAGTGCCCGACTTGCACCGGGTGCACACCGTGCTCCTGGCCAATCTCGTTGACGGTTTTCACACCACGAATGGCCTCCAACCCCACTTTGGCTTTGAACGCCGCCGCGTCGGTCTTGCGCTTTGCTTCACCCATTTTGATCACCCCTTTCGTGCCGGTTTGACAGCTTAAATGACTGTCCGGTTTTCGGGGTCCACTTTACATCCTATGGCCCTGGCAGATAAACGTGGTCTGTCCCGGTTTTCTTAAAGTCGTCGGCATACCTGATGACGTTGACCTTTGGACTCTTGACGATGGTTTTGATCCTGTCTACCTGACGGTTGACCGCAGATAAACGTGGTCTGTCCCGGTTTTCCACATCTCTGTCAGTCTCTGAAATACATGCAACACAAATCGCATCGTGCTCTTGAAAATCAGCAGGCTACAGACTTGTGTGTAATGCGATGCCCTTAACGGTGCGGCAACGCCTGAGCTAGTTGCTCGGCAGCCGCTGAGCTGAGTGTAACGCTGTCAAACCAAGCTTGTGGATACAGATAGTCTTCGCCCGACTCGTCGATTAGCCGTATCATGCCGTGACTGGCATCTTTTTCGACGACTTCATAGAGCCGACCAAGCTGAAGATCATCGCCTGAGATGTCGCCAGTATTTTCTTTTTGTAAGCAAACCACGAACTCTAAAGCCATCGTTTGACCTTTATTTTGACCTTGCCGATCCCGTGGGCTTCATACCAATGGATTTCGGCGCGTTGCTGGGAGCCATCCGGCGCTTCGACCAAGGCAATGCCTTTTTTCTTTTTCCAGCGACCAGAACCATAGTGCTGACGTAGCCGGTGCAGTTCCCTGATTGAGGGGCCTTCGGCGATGGTTTCAATGGCCGTAATTGGCGGAATGATTTGAACCATGCGTAAATCAACAAAACCCCTTTAATTTAAAATCAGAAAATAATTCGAGCCTGGTCCCTTTTAATTCTTATTTTAAACGCGCTCGCCCTGGACCCTGCTGCTCCATCGCTTTATGTCAGATACTCCCCTGGTATTATATCCGGATAAAAAAAGTCAAGGGTTGATCCCATGTCAACTGCGATTCCGCCGTTCGTCTTAATTATGTCTACGTAAATCTTTCCAAGTACGCCTGCGCCAACAAGGAACACACTCCCTGGACGAGACCTTTGAGTATAATCGCTAAGCTTTTCACACATGGAGTTGAACATCATAAATGTGGTCTGTCCCGGTTTTCTTCTTCCTCCATCGATTGGTGCGCCGACGGCATCGCGCCATTTGCGCTCCCCCCCGATGAAGACGATTAACCCCATCCACGTAGGATGGGTAGAGCGCAGCGAAACCCATCATTCCCCGTACCGACGTATCGGATGCGTGCAACTCATCACGTCCAGTGTTTCAACCAACGCAAGAGCGAAGCATTGGCGTGTTGGTTCGATGGGTTTCGCGGCCCATCAGCGTCGGAGTTTCATCATCAACGCCGTACCAGGGCCGCTCTACCATCCTACCTTGCTCGTCAGAAACCCTTCCAGTAGTCCATGAAGCCATCCTTGCCATAGAACCACTTTGCTTGCAACTCCTGATTCATTTTTTGCATAGCGGGCGCCAATTCGGTGAAGGGTTTATGATTATCCAGATCGACACCAGTCTTTAAACCGGCGCCAATGGCCGTGGTAGTCCTGCAAAAAGTAGTGAGAGCGTAGTACGCTATCCATTCCCATTGATTAAAGAGCGAACACGAAGCCATGATTTGTCCAAGCTGTCATTCTTCGGAAGTCGTTAAAAACGGCACCATTCATACGGGCAAACCGAAATTTGCCTGTAAAGATTGCGGTCGGCAATTTGTTGAAAAACCCGAAAACAAAATTGCACAAGAAAAGAAAGATTTAATTGATAAACTCCTCTTAGAACGCATTCCACTCGCTGGAATTGCGCGCGTTGCTGGCGTTTCTGAGCGTTGGTTGCAGGGCTATGTGAATCGAAAATATAAAGCAGTCCCCCGGCAAGTCGATATTCAGAAAAAGCCCAAAGGGAAGTTGGTGATTCAATGTGACGAACTGTGGTCATTTGTTGGAAATAAAAAACAAAAACAATGGGTTTGGTTGGCGATCGATAAAAGGACTGGCGAAATCGTGGGGGCTTTTGTCGGCGATCGTAGCCACCTTGGCGC
>CAIYYV010000337.1 GCA_903930425.1 Akkermansiaceae bacterium
ACTTCTTGCGTTCCTTCATGCGGGGATCGCGGGTGAGAAATCCGAGAGGTTTCACAATTTTGCGATTTTCTGGATCCACCTGGGTGAGCGAGCGAGAAATGGCGTGACGAATGGCTATGGCTTGCGAGTGCGTGCCGCCACCCTTGATGATCACCATGACATCAAACTTGTTCATCAATGCAGCCGCTTGAAAAGGCGCAAGGATGGCATTTTGAAGTTCAATGGTCGGCAGATATTCTTCGAACGGACGTTCGTTGATCGTGATTTGGCCGGTGCCTTCGGTCATCCAGACGCGGGCTACAGCGGTTTTGCGGCGTCCAGTGGCGCTATGAGTGGTGGTGGCGGTCATGTGAAAAATCGGACAGTGGGGGGTTAACGGACGGCGTAGGCGACGGGTTGTTGCGCTTCATGCGGGTGAGTCCCTCCCGCATATACCTTGAGCTTGCCGTATTGACTGCGACCCAAGCGAGTTTTCGGCAGCATGCCCCACACGGCCCGCTCCACGAGTAAAATCGGCCGGCGATCCCGCACGAGGCGCGGCGTTTCTACCTTCTGCCCACCCACATAACCGGAAAACCGGGTGTAAATTTTGGAGGTCTCCTTGGTGCCAGTGAGAACAACCTGATCGGCATTGATCACCACCACAAAATCGCCGGTGTCAATATGGGTGGTGAAAATCGGCTTGTGCTTGCCGCGAAGGAGGCGCGCGGCCTCCACGGCGACTTGACCCAGGACCTTGCCCTTGGCGTCGATCACATACCATTTGCGCTCGACTTCGTGAGGCTTGGCGGAGAATGTCTTCATGTGCTTGGATGAAAAATGACCCCCGAATGCGGGGTGCATGCGAAGGGGCACGCAAGCTAGGGAGCGGGATTCTGGGTGTCAACCGGGAAATCTCGGGATTTTTTTCTGCCACGTCATTTTACACGACCTCCCTCCACGATTGCCCTCACTCAGCCCCATCAGAACCTGCCGTTTTCAACCACAAGCCGCGGACTTCACTCACGCGTGTCCGTCGGCCGACTCGGCGGGGCGTCAATCGGCGCGGGCAGCGGGCCAGTGCCGGCATCGCCCAAGGTCGCCTGGGCGCGGATGGCCCCGGCAATGCCTGCCACCAGTTGCTGGCGGTAAACGGATTCGGCGATCAAATGACTTTCCGCCGGGTGGCTGAGGTAACCGCCTTCTAACAAAACACAGGGAATTTCCGGATTGCGGGTCAGGCGAAGCCGCCGGCGGACAAGACCGCGATTGGCGTTTTCGGCTGGGCTGACGGTGGCCATCGCGCGTTGCAGGCGGGTCGCCAAGCCATAGCTGTCCACGCGCCAATAAAAAGTTTCCGGGCCGCGGGTGGAAGATGAGCCGCTGTTGAAATGCAGACTCACGAGGATGGCGTCGCCGTGGGCATTGGCACGAGCCACGCGCTCGTCAAGATCCACAAACGTGTCGTCGCTTCGCATCAGCAAAGTCTTGAATTGCCCGGCCAGCTCGGCACGCAGTCGCTGCGCCATGTCAAGCGTGAGGTTTTTTTCCAGTTGGCCGGTGAATCGGCTCGATGCGCCCGCATCCTTGCCGCCATGCCCTGCATCAATGATGACCGTGGAAAATCCTTTGGGACCGGGGCGGTGACCCAAGACATCCCGGCCGGTGGAAAAACGCGTGCCGGGCGCGCCACACGACATAAGCACGGCGAAACACGAGAGACACAGCGGAAATTTCGTCAAGAGAGACATAGGTGCGGGAAGTAAGTGATACCTAGGTGGCATCGCGAATGAGCTGAGCATGACTTGCCAGCCTCAGCGATGCAACTTCATCTTTCCATCCTAGGATTTTTACATACGAGCTTCGTGCCGAATTCAACCACTATGATTCTTCAAGAGCATTGCCACGTAAAACCCATCAAATCCCGTGGCCGCTGGCGAGATTGGGCGCTCTTCGATGAGAGTGAAACCACCCTTTTCTAACAATGAATCAACTGCCGCGCGGTTTTCGGATGGCAAAATGGAACAAGTGGCATACACAAGCCGCCCGCCGACCTTGAGCATCATCGAATAGCTGGCTAACAATTCCTTTTGTATCGCCCTAACACGGTCGATTTGCGCCGGTTTCAGTCGCCACTTGAGGTCCGGTTGACGCTTCAACGTGCCAAGCCCCGAACAGGGAGCATCGATCAATAGGCGGTCGGCAACTTGCGAAAAATCGGTGGGGGTGCTGGTAAGAATCGGCTTGGATTTCAAACAAGTGGCTCCGGCGCGTTTGGCCCGGCGATCCAGTTCGACGAGTTTCTGGGTGTCTACGTCCATCCCAAAGACGCGACCCTCATTGTGCATCAAGGCTGCGAGATGCAGCGCCTTCCCGCCGGCACCGGAACATGCGTCGATGATGCGCTCTCCCGGTTGCGGATCGACGAGCGGTGCAATGATCTGTGACCCGGCATCCTGAATTTCAATACGGCCATCCGTGCGCAAAGGTTTAGGAAGGGTTTTCCCTGGAGCCAGAGCCAAAGCATCAGGAAGTCCTGGCACTTCGATGGCAATCACGCCAGAGTTGGCCAGCCATTCAATGGCTAGGGCGCGTGTCGTCTTGAGTGTGTTCACACGAAGATAGACTGGCGCCCGCTGATTGAGCGCGGCTATTTCAGCCTCCCACCCCAAACCTGCTTCAGATAAACCCAGATCATCTAACCAATCTGGTATTGACTCGCGAACGGCCCGAGGTTGCAGCGCGAGATCCACCTCTCGCGCAATCATTTCACCAGCCTGAACGCCCTTGTAGGTCCACCACTCAGGGATGTCATAGCCCATCCGAACCCACTGGGCGGCACACATCGCGTTGGTCTCTTCGCTGTCTGCCAGAAATCCGAGAGCCCGCCTCCATCGCACGACTTCGAATACGGTCTCCGCAATGAAACTTCGGTCGCGCTTGCCCCATTTCGGGTTTTCCTCAAACGCGGTGGCCAATGCATGATCCAGCACACGGTGCTCTTTGAATACGGATTTGGCAATGCCGGCGGCGGCTTCGGCAAGGATGCGGTGCATTTTCACGAACGCCACCCTCTCTGAAAACACGCAACGTGGCAAATGAAACAGTCGACAACCAATTGGATCACTCATCCTGCCTTCCCTGCTTGTTTTATGATTCGACATTTCACCGCCACTGCGGCGTATTGCCCGCCGTGCCGAGTGTCCAAATCAAATACCAAACTTTCCACCCGTCGATCTGGCCCAAAATGATCGGCGAGGTCTCGCGCGATGCCACCCCCGGCGCCCTCGTGCAAGTGCTAGGCAAAGAAGGAACCCCCTTCGGTTGGGGCTTGTGGAATCCAAAATCCCGCATGCCGCTCCGCGTCGTGAGCCATTCGCTCGACCCCTTGGACGAATCGTTTTTCACCTCCTCGATCCGCCGCGCCGCAACCTTGCGCCGTAAAATTCTCAACCTCGACGCTACTACAAACAGCTACCGCGCCATCCATGGCGATGCCGATTTTCTGCCGGGTATGGTCGCCGATAAATTCGGCGATGTGCTCTCGGTCGAAATTACCAATCTCGCCGCCTGGCAGCGCTTGCCTCAATGGCTGCCACTGCTTCATGAATGTTTTGATACCCAGCGCGTGGTCGTCGGCGTGGATCCGGATCTCGCCCGAATCGAAGGCATCCCCCGCAGCGGCGGTGTCGTGTCCGATGCCGTCCGTTCCGTGAAAATCCGCGAGCACGGTGTCCGCTATGAAGTGGATTTCACTCAGGGCCATAAAACCGGGTTTTTCTGCGATCAACGTGACAATCGTCAACGTTTCGGTACTCTCGCTGCCGGTCGCACTGTGCTCGACCTCTGCTGTTACACCGGCGGCTTCGCTATCAGCGCCGCACTCGCCGGTGCCGAGGACGTCACCGGCGTGGACCTCGATGAATCCGCCGTCTCAATGGCGAAACGTAATTCTAACATCAATTCGGCAAAAATCAAATTCACCCATGCCGACGTTTTCACTTGGGCGCGGACCATGATCGAAAATGGCCGCACATGGGATCTCGTCATTGCCGATCCTCCAAAATTTATCCATGGCCGCGAGGATGAAATAGGCACTGCCAAGTATGCCGACCTCAACAAGCTCGCCTTGCAACTCGTTGCCCCACAGGGATTGTTTGTCACTTGCTCGTGTTCGGTTCAGTTAGGTGCGGGTGAGTTTGAACGCATCGTCATCACCAGCGCTCACCGCCGCAATATGCGTCTTCAAACGTTCGAGCGAACGGGTGCCGGTCCGGATCACCCATCCCTCTCGAACTACCCGGAATCCCGCTATCTGAAGGTGCTCTGGTCACGGGTGCTTTAGCCGACACATCCCTTGTTGCTAGTCGATTGATGTTTCCCGCCTCTTCCTCAGACATCCTTCTTTAAATCCCTAGCACTCCACAACGCCCCCGCCGCGGCCGCGCCACTGCCGCGCAGCTTCCGAGCGCCGTCCTTCCGTTGCGATCCAAAACGTTCCCGCGCAGCCACAAAGGCCTCGTTCACAAAACCCCGACTGCCAATCACCGCGCCATCCGTGAAATACCGCACCCGGCACCGCAGCATCTTCCCCACAGAAAGCTCGCCTTCCCGTTCTTCCCGCGCCTTTTTCTCCGCCACTTCCTCGGCACTCATCCCCTTGCGGACACGCTTCATTTTCCCCTGCGCAGCAACCTGCACCCGTGCCTCTAACTTTTCCCCATTCCCCAACTTCCCTGATTTTTCGAACTTCTCGACCGCCCCCGCAAGCAACAGCTTCCGGTATTCGCGCGAAACATCGTTCGCCCAGAGCGAGGCATCCGCGCCACAGCCCTTGTGTGCCCGCAAGGCCCGCACCAAGCCAGCCCGCGCCTTTTTCCCGTTCCCTTTTGCCCCGCCGCCGATCGCCTCCCCATAACTGCTCCACCGGTAATCTGCCGGATCTTTGACCATCCCTGCCCGCACCGGATTCAAATCGATGTAGGCCGCAATCGTTTTCGCCGCATAGCCATCCTCCACGATCACGCTTTTGAACGCGTCTTCCCAAAGGTTCCCCGTCCGCCCGTGTGTCCGGTTGAACCACTTCGTGAACCGCTGCATCACCGTCTTCATGAACTCACTCAAATCATGCATCCGATACGTGTAACGCCCGTG
>CAIYYV010000338.1 GCA_903930425.1 Akkermansiaceae bacterium
GGCGGCGCTGACTTTCCAAGTGGCTTTGGCGCTCATCAGAAGGGAATCAAAAAGGAGAATAGAAGTCGCGGAACGCCCGTCTCATAACCGCATCCGGTCTCCTTGGCGATCGCGGGATGATGAAATAATACGGCTTGACACAATGCGATGACGGATCCTCTCTTCTCGAAGCACACCCTATGTCGTCGAAGCCGCCCATTTCCGCCGTAGTTTCCACGGCATTTTTCTTATTCACGTTGAATACGCACTCGGCTGCCCAGACTCCCCCCGCCAAAACCCCGGCTGCGCCCGCCACTTCCACCACCGCTCCCACCGGCTGGGTTAGCCCCGCCGTGATGGAAAAAATTTACACCGAGGCGGAAACGGCATTCGCCGAAAAACAATACGACACCGCGATCGCGAAAATCCAGGAACTCATTAAGGCGATCGGAACGAATCAAGAGGGCATGCCGGTCGAGTTGCTTTGTTTCAATATCGGTTTGGCCAATCTGCTCGCGAATAAAACGTCTGAAGCGGAAACCGCCTTTCTCGAGTGCATCAAGCGTTTTCCGAAAGGGGAATTCACCTCCCGTTGTCACCTCGGTGCCGGCCGCGCCCTGATGCAGCAGGACACCCCGGAAAAAAAACAACGCGCTATCGAAGAGCTCACCCTCGCGTCCCAAGATCCCAAATACCGCGCGGAAGCAGGTCTCTGGCTCGGCGAAGTCTATACCGAGTTGGAAAAACCCGCCGAGGCCCTGAATGTGTTTCGCAAGTTGATGGGATCCGATGTGCGCTCCGCCCCCCAAACCATGGCCGCCGTCGAGGTCATCGGACTGCTCGCCTCCACCGGAAAAATTGATGACCTCGCCTCTTACATCGACCACCTGACCCACCAAGCCGGCGTGCGGGACGCGCTCGCATGGTTTGCCAACCAGGTCGTCGTCCGCGGTGACGAACTCGTCATGCGTGCGGAGGAAGCGATCGGCAGCCCGCTCTTCGAGACCGCCTTGACCATCTATCGCTCGGTCCCCCCCCGCAGCCAAATCCTTGAGGTCCAGAACGCCGCGCTCGTGTCGATGCGCAAGCAGTGCAGAACGTTAGAATCCCGGGTGAATGCGGAGAAAACCAAACCGATCAACCAGCGTTCGAATGCCTCCGAGCTCCTCAATAACCTGAAACCCGCCATCGAACAGGCGGAGAGCGCTCTCGCCATCATCGATAAGAAAACCGATTTTGACGCGGCCTTGCTGATGCGCCGCGGCCGCTGCCTCGTGTATCTCGAGCGCAACGAGGAAGCACTCGTCTGCTTCCGCACGCTCCGCACGAAATACCCAGCCACCGAGGAAGCGCAAGCCGCTGCCTACGCCGAAATCGTCATCTATAATAAACTCGAAAATGTCCCTGAGATTAAGGAAAAATGTGACCTCTATCTCACGAAATACCCGGACTCGGACCGGGCCGAACAAGTCTCCACCCTCGCCGGCGAAATTTTGGTGAAAAGCGGCGATTGGCCGGAAATCGGGTCGTTCTACCGCGGCCTTGAAACGCGGTTTCCCAAATCCGAAAATTTGGATCGTTTTGTGTTTTTTCAAGGCGTGGCCTTTTTCCAATCCGCCAATTTCATTGAATCCACGCCGCTCTTCGAGCGCTTCCTCAAGGATTTTCCTAACAGCGACATGGTGGAGACCGTGCTGTATTATGTCGCGATGTCGAATTTCCTGAGCAACAAATACAAGGAAACCCTCGCCACCTGTAAGGAGTATCTCGCCAAGTATCCCGACGGACGCTACGCGGGCGACATGCTCTATCGACTCGCCTTCATCGACTTCAACGACAAGGGCAATGAGTCGGACCCTCCCGATAAACAGGCCGCCTACAAACAAAAAATGGCGGAAAAAATCACCCGTGAACTCGAAGAATACCTGACCGCCCATCCGGATGATCTCGCCAACGGATCGATGTATTGCCTCATCGCCGACACCTATCGGAAAATCAACCAGTTGGACAAGGCGATCGAGGCCTATCAGAAAGCAGTGCTGACGAACAGTCTCGATGATGTCATCCAGTATGCCCTCGATTCCGTGACTCCCCTCCTTCAGGCCAAAAAAGACTGGACGGGCATTGCCGCCATGCACGGGGAGTTCATGAAACGCAAACCCGAAAGCCAGCTCGCGATGCTCTCGGCCATTTGGGTCGCCCGCGCCATGGCGTATGCGGGCAAGAGTTCGGAAGCTTCCGAGATGCTTGCGGACCATCTCAAGGGCACCATCACCGAGGCCTCCAGCGAACAAGTCGAGTCCCTCATCGATGAACTCGTCAAAACCTTCGTGCCGCGCAAAAAAACCTCTAACATCAACATCGAGGAAATCGACCAAAAGCTCGTTGAGACGCTCAATAAAATCGTCGTCGGCAAGGAAAGTTCCACCACGAATGCCCGGATTAATTTTGCACGCGCCCGTCTGGCTCAAATGCTCAAGCGCCCGGATCTTTCCGATCTCTATCTGAAAGGTATCGCCACCACGAATGCCCAGGATCCTTCCGGTTTGAGCCCGGCCCTGTTGGCGGCCTCGGGTGACATCCTCCTCAAAAGCGGTGATTTGGACGGTGCCGAGGCGATGTATATGCGCTTGTCGGATCGTTACAAAGATTCGCTGTTCTCGGATGCCGGACCGGTCGGCCTCGGCTTCGTCGCCCTGGCCCGCAAACAACCGGAAAAGGCCTTGAAAATTTTTGATGATGCTCTGGAAAACAACAACGGGATTTCGCGCTTCAAGGAATCGACGCTTGGAAAATTGCAGGCACTCGTGGACCTCGACAAATTTGAGGTCGTGCAGAAACTCGCCGAATCGATTGTCTCCGACAAAACTTTCCGTGGAGAAACGGTCGCCAAGGCCTATTTGCTGCTCGCCCAATCGTATCGGAAGCAGGCCACGCAATCGGCCGTGATTTCCCCTGCGGTGTCCAAGGATTTTTTGGCCAAGGCCTACGGGACTTACCAACGCGTGTATGTCGCCTATCAGAGCGTACCGGAAATTTGCGCGGAAGCGTATTGGCAGGCTTACGAAACCGCCAAGGAACTCGGGGACAGCACTCTGGCCAATGAGAACTTGAAAGTGCTCAAATCTCATCCGAAACTCCAGAAAACCCAGCGCGCCAAGGACGCCGCGAAACTGAGTCCCTAATTTCCGTCGATGGCCTTTTCCCATTCCATTTCCCGAACCGCTTTGCTGTTAGGCACGCTTGTCGCCGCGCAGATCGCGCCGTCCCCTGCTGCCGAGCCGACCAGCATCGTTTTGCTCAACGGTCGCTCGATCCCCATGTCCTCGGTCGTGCTCCAAGGGGAAAATTTCGTGGTCACCGCCGCCACCGAATTTTTCAATGAGGCCCAGACCATCCCGTGCGAACAGGCGGACCACGTCTTTGGCGTGGCTCCTCCGGCATTGAAGCAAGCCGTCGCCTTGCTGCTCATGAATCAACCCAAGGACGCCCAAAAGCTTCTTGAACCGATCGTCCTTCAACATCGCGTCACGGCAAAAATTCCCGGCAATTTCTGGCTCGATGCCGCGAGAACCCTGCTGGTCGTTCATGCGGTCATGGGCGATGCCCCCAAATGTACCGACCTCGGCAAAGAAATTTCCGATGCGACGCCCGTCCAAGGCAACGATCCTTTTGTGGCGCTGGGTAAAACGCTGCTCATGCCGCCGACGGTCAAGCCGGAAGACCGGGACACTGCCCTGAGGGTTCTGATTTCCGACCCCCGCATGACCACGGACGTTTGCGCCTACGCTTCCTTTTACCGCGGCAATCTTTTCAAACAGCAAAAAAGCCCTGAAAAAGCGCTTGAGGCCTACCTCTCAGTTCCCTGCCTCTTTCCTACTGGAGGTCTAGTATTGATGGCCGCGGCCGAACTTCAGGCGGCCGAAATCCTCACCTCCCTCGTGCGTCGCGAAGAAGCGGTGGCACTGCTGCGTTCCGCATTGCGTGACGCGGCTGGCACGCCTCTCGTAGAAGAAGTGAACAAGCGTCTGAAAAGTTCCCAATAATCTATCTCATCCCTGTTTCTAACCACCGCCTCCATCCCCACCATGAAAAAAACCATCCACGTGGCCGCGCTCGCTGCCTATTTGCTTCTGCCCATGACCGTTTTCGCCGCGACGGACGCTGCTGCTCCGCCCAAAGAAATCAAAAAAACCTTCATTGAGGTGCTCAAGGAAGGCGGCTGGTGCATGTATCCCATCGGACTGTTCTCGGTCGCCACCGTCTGGCTCGCCATCGATGTCTGGATGCGCACCAACTCGAAAAAAATGACCCCCGGGGCCGATGTGCTCACCGCCCGGCAATTGTTCTTGGCCGGCGACTATGTGGGTGCCTATCAGGAGATGAAGATTGCCACCAGTCCCTTCGCCCAAGTCGTGCAAGCCGCGCTCGGGTCAGTTGGCTACGGCAAAACCGCCACGGAGGAAGCCCTGTTAGCGGAAGTGGACAAGATCAGCTCCACGCTTCAAACCCGCGTCAATTATCTTTCGGTCATCGGCGTTTGCTCGCCCATGGTCGGACTGCTCGGCACGGTCGGCGGCATGCGTGGTGCGTTCTCCAGCTTGGGAACCACGGGCATCGGTGACACCTCGGCTCTCGCAGGTCACATCGGCGAGGTGCTCATTGCCACCGCCTCAGGCCTCTTCATCGCGATCCCCGCATTCATGGGTTTCTATTTCCTGCGCAACAAACTTCAAGGCGGCATTCACCACCTTCAAGAGGAAGCCGAAAGCCTGTTCCGCAACGCGCCTTATGAGTATCTCAAGGATGCCGATGTCGGTCAGGAGGCCACGTATGCGGCCCTGCCCAATTGGGTGACGGGTGCCGACGGTGCCGCTCCGCAAAGTTGATCTTCGGGATCTCATCAACCTTAACCCCAACCCTTGAACTCATGGCCAGCGGCGGAGGAGGAACCGAAAGTGGCGAACCGGAATTCCAGATCGCCCCGATGATCGACGTCCTGCTGGTCTTGCTCATTTTCTTCATGAGCATCACCACTGCGGAAATTCTGAAAGTGGATAAAAATATCGTGCTGCCGGTTTCTCCGAACGCCCAAAAGCGCGATGCCAAAATGTCCAAACACGAGGTGTCGATCAATGTCCGGTGGGACCCGCAGACGTCCAAGGCTTTCGTGAAAGTGGACGACCGCGATTATCCCAACCTCAGTGAATTGGTGCCCCGTCTTCAAGACCGCCTCAAAGCCGATCCCATGGTGCGCGCCGTTATCCGTGGCGACCGCTCGCTCCCTGCCATCGAAATCCAACGAGTCATGAACCTCGTGGGTGAAGGCGGCATCGCCGATGTTTCGTTTTCCGCCTCGAACAAGTAACCCGCCATGCAACGACGTCATAAAAGAAGGCAGTCGCCCGAGGTCAACCTGGGCTTCCAAATCGCGCCCATGGTGGACGTCGTTTTCGTCATCATGTTGTTTTTCATGGTTCTGGCGGGAGCCGTCCAGGTCGAGAACGCCCACAACACCAAACTCCCTGGAACCGTTACGCTCGAAAATAACGAAACCCCCCTGCCTGATGAAATCGCCATCCGCATCGAGGAAGACGGCCAGGTCTATCTCAACGAAGAACCGCTCGACACCCCGCTCATCAAAGAACTTCCCGACCTGACGAACAACTTGATGCAACTCAAACAGAGCAGCAAAGCCGTCAATGCCGTCGTCCTCGTCACCATCTACGCCAACGAACAGGCAAAATACGAGCGCGTCATCGATGTGCTCGACTCACTCACCCGCGCCCAAATCACAAATGTGACTTTCCAAGCCGGCGCTCCTGAGTGATTGTGTGTCATCTGAACCCTCAAAAATTCCGACCATGGACACGCAATTCAACGCAGACGACATCGAACTTCCGACCCAGCGCAAGCTGCGGTTTTGGACCAAAATCGGCGGTGGTGCCCTGACATTCGCCATCCTCTTTCACATCATCGTCCTTATCATCGGCGCGATCTGGATCTTCCAAATCATCCGCATCGCTGAAAAAAAAGTCGACTTCCTGCCCCCGGGCGGCGAAGGCGGCGGTGGCGAACGCGCGGCACAAACGAAAGTGCAGCAAAAAAAACGCGCCCAAATCACTCCCTCGACCAATGTCAAACGGGTCTTTGCAGAAGGCGCGAAATCGAGCTATTCCATCCCCGATCCGGGCGATGCCTTTGGTGAAATGTCGCCCCTTACCTCACTCACCAGTGGCGGCATGTCCGGCGGCTTGGGCGGCCATGGGTCGGGCCAGGGATTTGGCAGTGGCACCGGCACCGGCAGCGGCTTGGGCTCGGGCGGCGGAGCGGGAAAATTTTTCGGTTTGATTCCGGATGCGCTGCGCAAGCGTTGTTCGAAGGATGACCGGATTGGCCGCCTCAAGGATAATGGAGGCACGCCGGCCTGCGAAGAGGCCGTGCTCAAGGGCCTCCGCTGGCTCAAATCCCAACAAAAACCCGATGGCTCATGGGGCGACGCGAACCCGAGCGCCATGACCGGCCTCGCGCTCCTCGCATATTTCGGCCACTGTGAAACCCCGGTCTCACCGGAATTTGGCGAGTCCTGCGCGAAGGGAATCGTCTATCTGATCGACCTTGGCATGAAGAATGAAGGCAAATTGGGAACCAACTTTGCCAGCCAGCCATTCTGTTATGAACACGCCATTGCCACCTATGCCCTCGCCGAGGCGGCCACCTTGTGCAAGGAAACCAAGTGGCCCCAGTTGGCCGCCCTCAAACAAGTGACCCAAAAAGCCGGGCAGTTCATCCTCGATAACCAACACAAAAATGGCGGTTGGTCCTATCAATATGCCACCTATGACGGCCATACCGATGTCTCCGTCGTCGGTTGGCAAGTCCAGGCCCTCAGGGCGTGCTTCCACACCGATCTCAAGTTCAATGGCATGCGTGGTGCCATCTCCCGCGCCCTCGCCTATGTCAATGGTTGCCAGGATGCCGATGGTGGCTACGGGTATACCGGACCGGGTACAAATGGGGCGGGCGGCTATTATCCTCTCACCGGCGTCGGAATGCTTTGCAATCAAATGTGGGAAAAAGGCAAGGCATCGGAAGTCCGCAAGGCAGCAAAATATATCTCTGAAAAATCGAAGTTCGATTATAACACCGAGTTCGCCGATCTCTACGCACACTATTACGAGTCCCAAGCCATGATTCAACGCGGCGGTGCCGAGTGGAAAAAATACAATGACATGTTCCGTGACCAGGTGCTCAACAATCAGGACACCGATGGTTCATGGAAAGTGCCCGGTGGCGGCAAGGCGATTCGCGGCGGCCCGTCCACCTACGTCCAAAACAAAGTCTACCGCACTGCGCTCTGCACCTTGATGCTCGAAGTCTATTACCGCTTCCTCACCACCGGTGGCTCCGGCACCGCCCGCTCCGGTCTCTCCGGAATCTGATTCCCCGCACAGGGGAACCCGTCATTGTTTGTTAGATGTTAGAGACGCCGTAGGGCGCGCGACAGCGCATGGATGTTCGCAGCGGGCATGCCCGGACTCACACCTCCTCCCATCGAAAGGATCAGCGGGTGGCCGGCGGCCGCTTGCAGGACCTCGCGGGCCGCGGCTTCAACCTCGTCCGGCGTGCCGCGGACGCCGACCTGGAGTGGCGGGACATTTCCCATCAGCGTCATGCGGCCTTGCACGCGATCGCACGCTTCGGCCATCGGGGTGAGATGACTCCAGTTGAGCACATCAAAACCGGCATCCGGTAGACGCTCCAAACAGGCGGCCACGCTGGCATCGTTATGATAGACTTTGACCCAATCCGCAGGAAACGCGTCACAGATGCGCTTCAAAAATGGATGCGCGAATTCCTCGTAGTGGGCCTTGCCGATAAAACCCACTATATCATCTAACAGCAGAAACCCCTCGACCGACTGGCCGATGGCGGCGGTTTGCGCCTTGAGCCAGTCGATGACGAATGTGGTGCATATCTCGAGCAATTGCAGGACACGCTCAGGTTCTTCCACAAGATCCATCATCAATGGGGTCACGCCGCGGAAAAACGAGGCGGTGCAAAGCGGGCCGCGGGCCGCGACGATGGGAAGCGTGTAGCCGGCGTCAAAGATGCGCTGTTTCTGGGTGGCATAGCGGTGGAGGATCAGCGGACAGAAACCATCGGTGGTCGCATTGGGTGCGACGAGTTGGTCAAGGTCATCTAACCGGAATGGAATGCGTTCTTCGCTGGGCGTTTGGTGATCCCAGAACCGGACGCGCACCCCGAGGGCCGAGGGCTCGGCGGCCATGCCAAGCTCCGCCCACCACGAAGGAAAAAAGATCACATCGGGAAACGCGTCGATGATGCGTCTGTGGGCGTCAAACCAGACCTTGGAGTCGAAGTAGTAGTCCTGATGACGGATGCCGAGATGGCCGGGGATCCACGGACTATCGACAATCAGCGAGAGTGGCACCGGCGTGTTGGGCACGCGCTTGGCGGCGGCCTTGAAATGTTGCCATTGTTCCGGGCGCATGCGGGATCAGTCTTTTTTCATGTGAGAGACGCCATAGGGCGCGCGCTCCGGTCTTGAGCGCATCGCGTTCGCGGTGTCGTCGCCGATGAATTCCTCTTTCTCCGGGTTCCATGTCAGCTTGCGGCCGAGTTTCATGGCCACCCACCCGAGAATGCACGCGCTGGTCGAACGATGGGCGACTTCCGGCGTTGTCACAGCCGGTTGTCGCGTCTGGATGCTGGTGATCCAATCGAGATGGTGGTCGCCGTTCGGGCTTTCATGAAGGCGCACATCCTTTTCGCCAAGCGGGGTGCTCAGGATGTCCGGATGGCTGGCCTGGAGAGCCTTGGCGGCGGCACCCTTGGGGACCGGATCCGAGGCGGTGACGCGCACGGCACCACGAGTGACAAAGATCCAGCCATCACTGCCTTCGAAGCGCACTCCGTTAGGCAGCTTGTGGTCGATGACCAGGGTGACGCCATTTGCATACTTCGCTTCGATGTGATAGGGACCGTGGACATTCCAGAGTCCGGATTTCGGAAACTCGGCGGTGCCCTCAATTGAGATCGGGCCGGTGTGTTCGGTATCCATCCCCCAATGGGCGATGTCGACGTGATGGGACCCCCATCCGGTGATCATCCCAAGAGTATAATCTTCGATGCGCAACCAACCGGGACGATCCTTGAACCGGTCCTTCAAGGTCGGTCCTTGGCTGTGCACCCGGTCCATGGTATACGGCGCAAGCGGGGTGCAGCCAAGCCACATCGCATAATTCAAGTGAGACGGCACCGGTATCTCTTCGGTGCTGCCGCCAGAAGGATCCGTCGGCAGGCCGATCTTCACGGTGTGGAGCTTCCCAATCCGGCCGCTGCGGACCCATTCACAGGCGATGCGGAATTGCGCTGTGGACCGTTGTTGGCTGCCAATTTGGAACATGCGTTTCCGGGCCCGCACCACGTCGCTCACCTGCCGTCCTTCGGCCAGGGTCATCGACAACGGCTTTTGCACATAGATGTCCTTGCCGGCCATGGCCGCCGCAATCACCGGCTCGGCGTGCCAAAAATCCGGCGTGCTCACCGCCACCGCATCAATGTCCGAATGTTGCAGCGCCTCGCGATAATCGCCATAAGTCGCCACTGCGAGATCGATTTTGTTTTTCCGATAATGGCCTTCGATCATCTCCTTCGCGTCACCCAACCGCAAGGCATCCACATCGCAACACGCCACCATCCGCGCCGCATTCTGCTTCAGGATACCGGGCATGTCCATGTCACGACCAATCCGCCCACACCCAATTTGTAAAATGTGGATTTTTTTACTGGGCGCATCCGCCCCGAGGACGCGGGCGGGGATCACGGTTGGAAAGCCGATCGCGGCCCCGGCAAGACCGGTCACACGGAGAAAATCGCGGCGGGTGGAAACAGGCAATGTGTTCATCTGTGAGTGAGGTTGGAAATGGATCATGTGGCCATGCCGAGCACCCATAAAATTCCTCCCTGAAGGTGCTTGCGGAAGATAGGATCGGCATAGTCCTCATTGTCGTGCCCCAGCGCAGTGTAAAAACTGCGACCCTTGCCCACCAGATGGCACCACGACAACGGATACCGGTTGCCTTCAAACGGGATCGCCCACTTCGCCCGAGGCGGACTGGCAATCGTGGTGGTGTCCATTTCTAACAGCACGTGCAGGCCGGGTACAAGATCGCACAAGTAGCCCTCGTCCTTCCATGCCCACTCGGCAGGGACGCCGACGGTGGCAGGGTGCGCTTTGTCGGCGACCACCACGGTGAATTTTTGGATGGGTGTGTGCCACTTGAACGTGCCACCGAGAATGCGTTTGAAATCCGGGTTGCTGCGCTCCGAGCCGGAGGCGGAGTGGATGCCGACGAAGCCGCCGCCATTTTCGATGTAGGTGGTGAATGCCTTGCTTTGGCTTGGGTCCGAGAAGGCCTCGTTGTTGGAGTTGCAAAAAATCACCGCCTTGTAGTTTTTCAGATTGTCTGCGGTGAAGACGGCGGGGTCATCCGAGGCATCGCTGCTAACGTCTTTTTCTGCGCAAAGCTCCTTCACCGCAGCAACGCTGACGGCAATGTTGCCGTGAACGTAACCCGAGCTCCCGGGCACATGGTTGCGGGTGTATATCAAGACTTTCGGCGGCGCCGCTTGCGATAAAGGCAAAAATCCGCAGGCGATGAGGCCTAACAGCACGGCCGCCCAACAAGAGAAAGGGGTTTGCATAGGTGATGTATTACGTCCCATGACACCGGATGTTGCACCCGGAATCAAAAAATCCAATCCGCACGGCAATCCATCGGGACACGAGCCACTGACTTGCGCACTCGTCCCGTGATGCGGGCCAGTGAAGGACTCCGCCCGCGCAAACCGCTTGTTGGACGGGCTTGCGTTGGCTGCAAAGTTGGCTAAACTCCCCGCACGCCCATGAAGTGCCGCTATTTCACCGCCGCGGGGTTTTTCCTCTCCGCCACCCTTGCCTCCGCCGCTGCGGTCGCCACTGCCGCCACCGTCGATCCGGCACCCAAGCGAATCGATTTCCTCGAGGTCCTCGCCAAAGGCGGGCCGATGATGTTTCCGCTCGCGTTGATGTCGGTGATCATGGTGCTCCTCATCCTCCTCTTTCTCATCACGATCCGCCGCAATGTCATTGCCAGCGACCGTTTCATGAATGCCGCAGAATCCATGATCCGCAAACGCGACTTCCCCGGCCTGATCACCTACAGCCACCGGCGCAATGAATGCATCGCCCGCATCACCCAGAAAACCCTCGAGTTCATGTCGAGCAATCCCTCGATCCCATTTGAAAATATCCGCGAATCCGCCCAGACCGAGGGCTCGCGCCAGGCCGGCATGCTCACATCCCGCATCACTTACCTCGCCGATATCGGATCCATCGCCCCCATGGTCGGCTTGCTCGGAACCGTCATCGGCATGATCAAGGCCTTTATCGAAATCTCCACCGGGGAAGTCCAAGGCGTCCGCCAAATGGGGCTCGCCCAAGGCGTCTCCGAAGCCCTCATTGCCACCGCCTGCGGCCTCGCCATCAGCATCGTCGCTCTCGCGTTCTATTCATTCTTCCGCGGCCGCGTCCAAAAATATATTGGCGAACTCGAAGCCGCCGCCACGCATCTCGTCTCCCTGATCCATGCCCAGGTCGATCAGCGTCGCGCGCGCTACGATGATTCCCGCCTGGTTCCCTCGCTCCTTGGTTCCGAACGCCAGGATGTCCGCGGCATCTAACTCATCTCATCGATGAAATTCTCGAGCCGTCAACTTCCACCGATTGCGATGCAATTGGCCCCGATGATCGATATCCTCCTCCTCCTCCTCAGCTTTTTCATCATCAGTTGGCAGTTCAGCCGCTCGGAAACCGAACTCAATGTCGCCGTGCCCACCGCCCAGGAAGGCGCGGAACCCGACCGCCAACGCGGCGAAATTATCATCAATGTGCTTCCCGACGGCACCCTCCGCGTCGAGGGCCTCACCGTTGACTTGCTCCAACTGCACAGCAAACTCTCTGCGATCTCCAAACAATTTAAAAACCAACCCGTCCGCATCCGTGGCGATGGCAAGGTCGTCTATCAGCGCATCGTCGAAGTGATCGACACCTGCCAAAAAGCGGGCATTTGGAACATTTCCTTTGCCACCCAGCGTCCGGCACCCGCCGAATGATCCGCTTGCCCATCGTTCCTAGACCACCTCCCTTCTCTTGAAACGCTCGCTCGCATTCCTGATCGCCCTCGCCTGCCTCGCAGACGCTCAGTCGCCGCAGACCGATGCCCCGAACCCCGCTCTCGCCCCTGACGCCTCCCAGGATTTTTTTGAACGCGGCAAAAACCTCTACGACTCAGCCCAAACCAGCACCGATTTGGAGAACCGCCGCGATTACTACCAGCGCGCGGCGCAGATCTTTTCGGAATACCTCACCTCCTTCCCCAACCACCCCAACGCCGAATCCGCCTGGTGGTATCTCGGCAATAGCTATTATCAATCCGGCCAACTCGACGATGGCAAACGCTGCTTCAGCACCTTGCTGAATCGCTACGGCAAAGGCAAATGGGCCGCCGCCGCCGCTTATACTCTCGCCGCCGATCACTACAATAAAGCGGAATATGCCTTTGCCGCTCCCATGTTCGAACGCTATGCCGCCAATGCCGCCAAACCCGAGGAACGACCCCGTGGCCTCTACTTCGCCGGCAATTGCTACCGCCTCCTCGGACGTGACCGCGAAGCCATCTCCTCATTTAAAAAAGTCATCGAGGATCCGGCGGGCTCGCTTTTTTCCTCCCAATCTAAAGTCGCCCTCGGCCATCTGGCTCTCAATGCCGACAAACCGAAGGACGCGCTCGCCCTTTTCGAAGAGGTGTCCGCCGCCCCCGCCCCTCCAAAAATCCGCGGCGAGGCGTCGTTCTATGCCGCCCTCACCGCCGCAAAACTCGACCGTGTCGACCTATCTAACCGTTATCTCACCCTTGTTCTCCGCACTCCCGGAATGGAGGACTTCCGCGCAGATGCCCAAACCTCGTTGATGACTAACTATTTCGAAAAAAAGGAATACGCCGAGGTCATCACCATTTTCCGCGACCACCCGGTGAAAACCGAAGGCGATAAAGAGGCGGCCCGCCTCATGCTCGCCGCCCGCGCCTTCCTCCGCCTCAAACAACCGAACGAGGCCCTCTCGTTGTTCCGCGAAGTCGAAAAAATCGTCAGCCCCACCACGGACCTCGCATTCTACGCCGCCTACTACCGCCTGCTCTGCTTTTTCCAAATCGAGGGTCGCCACCTGCCCGACCAGGTCGATGCATTCCTTCAACTCTATCAAAAAACCAGACCGGAAGATTCCCGCATCCACACCGCCCTGATGATGAAGGCGGAAACCTTGTTTTCTAACAAAGAAACCGCCGCCGCCGCAAAAATCTACAGCGAGATCAATGCCAACGCCGTCAGCGAAAAAAACCGCCCGGGCCTCCTCTATCAGCGCGGTTGGTGCCTCTCGATCGCGGGCGACCCGCAAGGCGCCATCCGCTCACTCGGTGAATTCATCACCCGCTACCCGAATGATTCGCGCGTGCCATCCGCCCTCGGCAAGCGCGCGAAAGCCTACGCCGAAATCTCGGAACCCCAAAAGGCCATCGCGGATTTCGACCGCCTCACCACCCCGGACTCGCCCGAAAACCTCGCGTCCTTCGCTTGGCTCGAATCGGCCCGCATGCGCCGCGGCGAAAATAACATCCCCGATATGATCGCCCGCTACCAGGGGCTGCTGAAAAATATCAGCAACCTCAGTGACCACCTCCAGGCCGAGGCCAACTATTGGATCGGCTGGGGACTCGTCAAAACCAATGCCGCGAAGGACGCCGTGGCCTACCTGGAAAAAGCCCGCTCACTTCGCCCGGATGCCTATCAAAAACACGCCGGCATCCTCCTCGCCCTCGGGTATTTTTCAGCACAAAACACGAATATGCTGGCTTCGGAAATCAAGCTCGCGATCGACGGGAAATACGAGGCGGACATCCCCGATCAAGTGCTCCAGTGGTCGGCGATGCAGGCCTTCAATTCCGGCGAATATGCCATGGCCGCGCAATGCCTCACCCTCATTGCCAGCCCCGAGGATCCCCGCGCAACCGCCAAGGAAGTCTGGCGCTACCTCGCCAAAGCCCGCCTCGAAACCGCCGACTCCGCAGGCGCCCTCACCGCCGCCGACAACGTCCTCGCCGTCGAGGACAACCCGGCATGGAAGGCCGACGGATTGCTCGACCGCGGGCGCGCCCTCCTTGCCCTCGACCGCGCCGACGAATCGCGGAAAGCCGCCGATGAATCGCTCGCGCTGCGTCCACAGGGACGCACCAGCGCCGGTCTCAGGATTCTGTTAGGTGATCTTGAAATCAAGGCCTCCGATCCCAAAAAAGCCGCAGCCGAATACCTGATTGTCGTCAAATTTCACGAGGACAAGGACCTCAAGCCGCTCGCAATTTGGAAACTCATCAAAGCCCTTGATCAACAGAACGACAAGACCGAGGCGGACAAATACCGCCTGCAACTCAAGACTGAGTTTCCCGATTGGAAAGCCCCGTGATCTGGCTTTCACCCCCGCGCCTTCCCCATGATTCCGCCCGCATCTGCCACACCCGCCCCGAAAACGCCCAAGCGCAAGGCTGCCTCCGCTTGGACCCCCGACCAATCTTCCGAGCTCTACGGGGTTGAGTCCTGGGGCAATGGCTATTTTGGCGTCAACCGCAAGGGCCATGTGACCGTGCGGTTAGATGACGAGCAATCGCGAAAAGAAGTGTCGCTCTTTGAGGTCATCCAAGGCTTGCGCGATCGGGGGACTCACCTGCCGGTCTTGCTGCGGTTCCGTGATTTGCTCCATTCGCGCATTGCGGAAATCAACGATTCTTTTCGCAAGGCCATCAAGGATTCCGGGTATCGCGGTGAATACCGCGGCGTCTATCCCATCAAGGTCAATCAACAACGCCAGGTCATCGAGGAAATCGCCGAGTTCGGGAAAAAATACCACTACGGCCTCGAGGCCGGTTCAAAACCCGAACTCATCGCCGCCCTTGCGCACATGCACGATCCGGAGGCCTATATCATCTGCAACGGCTACAAGGACGAGGAGTTTATCGACCTCGCCCTCCATTCCCAAAAAATGGGCCTCAAAATCATGCTGGTGTTAGAAATGCCCAGCGAGCTCGATCTCATCCTCGCCCGCTCACGCAGAATCGGCGTGCTCCCCAACCTCGGCGTGCGCGTCAGACTGTCGACCCGCGGGTCGGGCCATTGGCAGGACAGCGCCGGTGACAAGTCCGTCTTCGGCCTCAACGCGGCACAGGTCATCGCGGTGGTGGATCACCTCAAGGACGTCGGTTCCCTTGGGTGCCTGAAAATGCTCCATTACCACCAAGGCTCGCAAATCCCTAACATCGCCGCCATCCGCGAAGGCGCCACCGAGGCCGTCCGCATGTATTGCGATCTCATCAAGGAAGGAGCCCCCATGGGCGTGCTCGATATCGGCGGCGGCATGGCGGTCGATTATGACGGCTCACACACGAATTTCCATTCGTCGTGCAATTACTCGGTGCCCGAATACTGCACCGATATTGTCGAGGTGGTTTCTCAAATTTGCGACAAGGCGGGGGTCGACCATCCCAATCTCATTTCCGAAAGCGGACGCGCGGTGGTCGCTTATTACTCGGTGCTCGTTTTCAATATCCTCGATGTCACCCGGGCCCAAACGAGCGAAAAAACCCCGGCGATCCCGCAAAACGCCCCGCAAAACCTCATCAACCTGATCGACGTCAATAAAACCCTCAGTAAAAAAAACCTCCAGGAAAGCTTCAATGACGCCGCGTATTACCGCGACCAAATGCGCTCACAATTTTTTCATGGGGGTGCGACGCTTCGGGAGCGCGGCCTGGCAGAGGCGTGGTTCTGGCATGTCCTCACTCGCATCTCAAACCTCATTGCCCAACTCGACGACACCCCGGAGGACCTCCGCGAATTGTCCTCCACGCTCGTGGATTTCTATTATGGGAACTTCTCACTTTTCCAATCACTGCCGGATTCCTGGGCGATCGACCAACTCTTTCCCGTCATGCCCATTCATCGGCTCGAGGAAAAACCCCGCCAGCGCGCCGTCCTCGCCGATATCACCTGCGACTGCGATGGAAAAATCGACCGCTTCATCGACAAGGAAGATGTCGCCAAAATCCTCCCCCTTCACGAATTGATACCCAATGAGGAATACTACGTCGCCGTCTTCCTCGTGGGCGCCTATCAGGAAACTCTCGGTGATCTCCACAACCTGTTAGGCGATACCAACGTCGTCGGCGTCCACCTCGAAAATGGAAAACCCGTTTATACCCACGAGGTCGAGGGAGACACCGTCGCCGATGTGCTCACGTATGTCGAATACGACCCGAAAGAACTGGTTTCAAAGTTCCGCAACTTCGCTGAAAAAGCCGTCACCGACGGCCGCATCTCACCGAAGGAACGCCGCGAAATCCTTGACCTCTACCGCGAGGGACTCACCGGTTATACCTACTTCGAAAGTTGATCGCCCGCCAGGTTCTCAGTTCTCCGGATCGTCGTCCTCGGACATTGGAGAACGACTGGGGTGCTCCTCATACGGCACTGCCACGCGAAACTCCGAACCCAGCATCAGGGTCGGAAAATAATCCGGTTGGTTGCGGACTTGCTCGAGCTCGCTCACGATGAGGTCGGCCGCCGCAGTGTCCTTGTCCACCTTGAGACGCACGATTTGTTTTTCGAGCCCGAGAATGTAGGTGGGTGCCAGCTTGGCGGTTTCCTGAATCAAGACCTCATCGATGTCTGTCTGCTTTGCGTAAAATTGCTTTTGGAACGGCCGCATGTCTGAGAAATCGTCGAAGTCAGCGCTTCGGATGTGAGGGATTCGGTTGCCCGCGCGGCTGCATTCGCTGGCGAAGCCATCGAGTATCCCGCGGAGTTCCTGCTGCCTTTGTCTTCTGTCGACTTGACGAATCAGACGCTTGCCGGCGAGTTCCAAGTCCCTCACATTCCTGGAGAGGTTGAGTTTGTGGTTGGCAAGAAGCGGTGCGGTGCGCTCCTGCATGATTTTCCGGGCTCGATCAAAAAACCCCGGCACATCAAACTTCGGCACCTCGCTCACTGGAGGATCGATCGGCGCTGTCGGCGGGTTGGGAGTCTCCGGTGGGGTTACAGGCTCAGGTTGAGTGGAGCCATCAGACGGGCCGCCGCTCGGCACGGTGGGTCCAGGAAAAGTCGGGCTTGGGTCGGGCCGTTCAGGAAGCGTGGGTTGCCGTTCGGGTGATGGAGCCGGAATGTATGGCTCTAACGATTGTTCCTGAGCCTCCTTGGCTTGCTTGATCAACCGTTGTTTCTGGCGCGCGGAAAAATGACAGAACGTGGCCGCCACAATGAATACGGCCAGAAGGAGCATGATGATTCCAATGGCATTCGATGACTGTTGGGCGGCGGGACGCCCTTGGATAGAACGACCCGTAGGCAAGCGCCGCGGAACCAAGGCTGCTGCCGAGGGAGGCGTCCCCAAAACCCGTGGCGCATTCTGAATAGAGAGGCCCTGAAGATCTGCGGCTAGCTCAGTGACGCTGCCGTAACGGAGCTCCGGTATCGGGTTGGTCGCGCGCCGGATGATCGCATCAAAGCGAAGATCACACTTCGAAATCATCGAGGCCGGGCGGGGATCATTCGCAGGCAACTGGCCGGTGAGCAATTCATGAAGAATCACCCCGACGGAAAAAAGGTCCGCACGATGCCCGACGGAGCGCGGCGAGTGCACCACCTCGGGCGCGGTGTAATGCGGGGTGCCGTAAATTTCCTCATTGTCCTGAGCGGTTTCCCCGATCGGTTGCGCCAGCCCGAAATCGCCAATTTTGGGGTTGGCATTGAGATCTAGCAGAACATTCGACGGTTTGATGTCGCGGTGGATGATGCCATTATCGTGGGCGTGGGCGAGGCCGCTGCAGATGCCCGTGACGAGCCGGACGACTTCCGCAGGCTCGATGGAGACGCCATGTGACGAGTGGAACAATGATTTGCCCGGCACATACTCCATCACAATGAAAAGCATCTCATTGACTTTCCCAAAATCGTAAACGCCGATGAGGTTGGGATGGTTGAGGCGGGCCATCGCCTTGGCCTCCGCTTCAAAACCCGCACAAAAGGCCGCGTCTTTGGTGAATTCCTGCGGCAGGATTTTGATGGCCACCGTCCGGTCGAGCGATTTCTGGATGGCGCGATAGACGGCTCCCATGCCGCCCACGGCTATCAAACTTTCAATGACATAACCGGGAAACAACGGCGCGAGACTGGCAGGTTCCGGTGCCAGAAAGGGAGCATGCGGGGCGGAATCGGTCATGGAAAAAAACGCGGGAAGTGGCGAAACTGGAAGCGGCCACACCATAAGGTTGTGTCTGACCGATATTCAAGCAGAATGATACGCTCAGGAGGATCGGCTTCTTGCCCGACGTCGAAATTTGATTTTTCCATTGGCGTGCGAGCGTGGCGCGGCGCAGTCTGCCGCCCGCAGCAACTCCCTTATGTCTGACCCCACTGAAATGGTTCTCCTCGGTAGTTTTGGCTCCGCCCTGGTTCTCTTTGGAGTGGGCGCGACCGCCCGGTGGGTCAGAATCCGCCGCACGGTTGTTAGATACCCCGAGCCCCCGCCGATCGATCCCGCATCATTTGAGTGCGTGTCGGAAGCTGCGCCGCAGGAGGTTGCATTGCCGCCCGAGTTGCCGGTCGGGAATGTGCCGGTCGGGTTTTACCAACCCTTCGATTTGCTGGGTGCCGTTTTTATCTTCGCGGTCTTTTGGGTGCTGGCCCTTGGCTCGGTGCAGGCTGCACATGACGAACTCACCGCGTTGAAACCCGTCACCTTGCTCGTCAATATCGGCTTCCAATGCTTCCTCGCCGGCCTGGTCACGATCTTGGCGCTCAGGCGGATCGGCTTTGCGGCCTGGCTCGGTCTCCGCTGGTCCGCTTGGCCATGGGTCATTGCAATCGCCCCCTGCGCGGTCGTTTCCATGTGGGTGGTTTTTGGCGCGCTTCAGTGCATCGGATATATGGATTGGATGGAATCCCTGGCGTTGAAACGGTGCAGGACTCGGTGAAATTCCTCAAGACTTCGGACGACCCGCAGGTCTTGGCATTGATGATCGTGACCGCCATCGTCGTTGCGCCAATCTGTGAGGAAATCGTTTTTCGCGGATACTTCTATCCCGTGATGAAAAAATTTGCAGGGGCATGGATTGCTGCGGCGTGTTCGGCGTTGGTGTTCGCTTCCGCCCACGGCAATCTAACAGCCACTTTGCCGCTCTTTAATTTTGGAGGCGTTTTGGTGTTTCTTTACGAGAAA
>CAIYYV010000339.1 GCA_903930425.1 Akkermansiaceae bacterium
TCCGCAACCCCGATTCAGATAGTTGGAGACTCAAATAATCAGGATTCGACTTGCACCGCCAGAAAGGGTGTGGCGGCTTGCTCCGATTCAATCGAAAGCGGTCTTTCGCTGGGCCAGGAGGAAGCAGGAGGACCGGTGACTTTGGGCAGTTACGAGCTGCCTGACATGACTTTGGGCAGTTACGAGCTGCCTGACATGACTTTGGGCAGTTACGAGCTCCCTGACACGAGCTCCCTGACACGAGCTCCCTGACATGTCATTTGATGGACCAGCCCACGACTTCCATGCTCACGGCGGACGCGTGGCAAGAGCCAGTGCCTCCCGGGTTAACCGGGTGATTTCATCCCAGCGGCCTGCTGCGACGCACTTTCGATCCACCATCCATGACCCACCGATGGCCGCTACCACCGGCAATGAGAGATAGTCGGCCAGATTGCGAGCCGTCACACCGCCGGTCGGGATGAATTTCACGCCGGTGTGCGCGTAGGGACCAGCGAGCGCCTGCAACATGGCAATGCCACCCGCTACCTCTGCCGGAAAAAACTTGAGCAGCCTGCAATCCATCTCAAGTGCCCGCTCGACCTCGCTAGGTGTCATCACTCCGGGCGCAAATTCCAAGCCACAGGCAACCGCAGCCTCGACGGTCCGCAGATTCAGTCCCGGCGCAAGGCCGAAAACCGCGCCGGCATCGCGGGCGCGCAGCACCTGGTCCCGGTCTAACAATGTGCCGGCTCCTAACAAAATCTCCGGATATCGCGCGGCGATGCGGCGGATGGATTCCTCCGCAGCCGCAGTCCGGAAGGTAATCTCCATCACATCCAACCCGGCGGCGAGCAAGGCCTCTGCCAACGGTTCGGCAGATTCCACATCATCCAGCACGACCACGGGCACAATCCGACGACGTTCAATTCTTTCAAGCATGTAGCGAGCATGAAAACAGCCCCGCGCGGCGTCGAGTCAATTCACCGGCCAGTGACGCTACCCGCAAGACATGCAAGGGCTTGTCAGATTCCAGGAGTGGCGGCGGGCGGGGCGGCGGGCGGGGCGGCGGGCACACCGAGCGTATGCACTTTGAACGCAGGATCGCTGGCGGGATTTGTGTAGGGAGTTGCAATGAACTTGGCGGCAAAATCCGTGAGATATGCATTCCATTTTTCAGCGCTCGTGATTTCTCGTTGGCCTTCCCACCCGTAACCGGCAAACCAGCGAATTCCGCCGCTCGCATCGGTCCGAGCGCGACAAAGCGCCTGGGTTTGCCCCGCGGCGTCCGTGTGCAAGGCCATGCTGACCACCCGCGCAGGATCCATCACAATACCGGTGCCTAGCCCGAGGCCTTCCAGCGTTTCCCATAACTGCAGAATGCCGGTTTTCGGTGAAGCCCCTGCCTGTGTGCCCTTCACTTGCAGCGCCAAACCGATCGCCACATCGAGCTGTGCCGGCACGCCGTCCAGCGTGAATCGCGAATCACATTGAAACAGCCGCTGCCCGATGATCAGCGTGACGCGCTTGGTTTCACGCAAAACCTTCCCGTTCAAATCACTGGCATAGTCGAGCTCGAATGTGACATACTCCGGGGTGCTTTCTAACAGCCGCTGCGCGATGAAAGTATCGGAATTATGGAGTTGGCCATCCACCCAAACCGAGATGCCACCACAACCGCGGGTATCGCCCACCTTGTAGCCATCATAACCCTCGCCATGATCCTGGTGATAAGACTTGGCCGCCTTCCCATACGGTAGCTTGACGCGGTCCTCCATATACCACTTGTCGACTATCGGATAGGGAACCCGCTTGAACCAGCAATCGATGCCGCTGTTTTCCGCACCGGGCCGCAATGCGGGACCATAGGCACGAAAAGCAACCCGATCGTTTTCCCAAGCGAAATCGTCCTTTCGCTCGGGCACAAAACGCGCAAACGCGCGGGGCGCGGCGGGCAGAAAATGCTTGGGCAATGCCACTCCCTTGAACGAGGCGAGGTCCTCACGGCGCTTCGATGGATCCAGCAGTCGCACAATCTCCGCGCCCGCTAACAGAAATGCCCCCGAGCCATACACTTCGGTCGAATCCGCGCCGGTGTCCTGTTTGTCCGGCGAGTCGCCGATGCGTTGGACAAAGCCAAGCATCCCAGACGGCTGGATGTGGCTCACCAGTGCCTGATAGCCCTTCATGACCTGCGGTCGGAAAATCTCTGCCGGGAGCAAGCCGCGGTTGACTCCCCACGCCATCGCATACACAAAAAATGCCGATCCGGACGACTCTCCCTGCGGATTCTGCGGGTCTAACAAACTTGAGCGCCAGAGTCCGTCGGCATTCTGAAGTTTTTGGATTGCCATGATCATGTCGTGGTAAAGCCCGAGGTAGCGATCACGCGAGGGATGATTTTCCGGCAGAAAATCGAGCATGTGCGAC
Source organism: Akkermansiaceae bacterium (assembly GCA_903930425.1). Classification (GTDB taxonomy): domain Bacteria; phylum Verrucomicrobiota; class Verrucomicrobiia; order Verrucomicrobiales; family Akkermansiaceae; genus Luteolibacter. The sequence goes on from CAIYYV010000339.1 coordinate 2,410, forward strand.
AAGCCGGCGATCACCCAGCCATTGCCGCGAGCCCAGAAAACTTTTTTCCCGCTGGGCGTGCGCTTGGCGAAAAACCGGTCGTCGCGGTAATACAGGTGATGAGTGGCATCGTAGAGCACATCGGTCGTGGTCCACCATTCCCTGTCCGCCCATTCGAGGAATTTTGGATCCGCCGTGAGTCGTGAAAGATGCGCCCAAACCGCCGGCGACATGAACAACGCGTCACACCAACTCCAGGTGAGCGATCCGCCGGAAATGGATTTGGGGGATTCCTTGGCGAGCGCGGCAAGGATCTTGTCGAAGTGCTCGACACTCGGTTTCAGCTTCGCCGGATCCTTGTCCAAGGCATAGAGGTTCAGCCACGCCTGAAGCACCGCGTGGTCATCCGCATGTGCCACCCGCGGACCGGGACCATAGCCGAGTTGCTTGCCAAATAAATCGAGCGCCGCAAGATACCGCGCATCCCCAGATACCTGATGGAGACTTTCAAGACCCATGAAAAAAGGGGCCTGTGTCCAGTCATACACCGGATGGGCGGATGGATTCGCCAACTGCCAATCCGCAACTCGCCGCATGTCATTGAGAACGGCCTCGGGCGTTGGCTCCGCGGCGGCAAGCGGCAATACCGCAGCCAAGCACAGCGGCAGCGAGTTTCCCAAAATGGAAGAGATGACACAGTGGAGTCGTTCGGTGACGCGGTGCATGAGATTTTTCTGATGGGGTGGATCCGGGGAATCCAAGAATGCGATTGCCAAGATCTTCGACCAATGAAGAATCACCGCGCACCTGAGTAAAGCAAAATTGCCGACTCCGTCAGCTCCCGTCCGCGTTTCCCGAACCGCCGCGTTTCTAACACCACATCCCCAACCGCCCATGCAATCCCGCCTCATGCCATCCCCTCGTGAAACCTCCATGCTGGACACCCAGGAACTGCGCGCAGCATTTCTCCTCGAGGAACTTTTTATCCCCGGCGAAATCCGCTGCGTTTACACGGATCTCGACCGCGCGATCGTCGGCTCCGCCATACCAACCACCACCGCCCTCGATCTCCCAAATGACGACGCACTCAAGGCGGATTTTTTCTGCCAAAGGCGCGAACTCGGCGTCCTCAACCTCGGCATGGCCGGCAGCATTGTGGTCGACGGCACCCGCCATGAAGTCGCGCCGCATGACTGCCTCTACATCGGCCGCGGCAGCCGCGAAATCCGTTTTGCGAGCGAGTCCGCGGAATCCCCCGCCATTTTCTATCTGGTCAGCTACCCGGCCCACACCGCGCATCCCACGGTGAAAGCCAGCCGCGCCGACGCCAACCGCGTCGAGCTTGGCACCCGCGATGACGCAAACGAACGAACCATTTTCCTATACATTCATCTCACAGGCATTCAGAGTTGCCAGCTGGTGATGGGCTTTACCGAGTTCAAGCCGGGTGGCATTTGGAACACGATGCCTTGCCATACCCACGCGCGCCGCAGTGAGGTCTATTGTTATTTCGATGTCCCGCCGGCCCATCGCGTCCTCCACATGATGGGTGAACCCACGGAAACCCGGCCACTCTGGGTCGCCAACCAACAGGTCGTCCTCTCACCCGCCTGGTCAATCCACTGCGGGTGCGGCACCGCAAGTTACCGCTTCGTCTGGGCCATGGGCGGCGAAAATCAAGCGTTCACCGACATGGATCGCGTCGAAATCTCCGAACTGCGCTAACAGAATTATCGATCACTTTTCACCGTCTTGCGGCGCATCCTCCGCAGGCGGAACGGACACGGGCGGACTCACCGCTTCGATCGGCGCGGTGGCACCCTGGCCGGGAGGTTGGGCAATGATCCCACCTGGAAATTGCTGCACCGAGCCGGTGTTCGGGCCTGCGGGCGGCGGCGGGGTGGCCTTGGCGATGAGTTGCTCACGCTCTTTCATCAAAACGTCCACCGTGCTCTTCGCCACTTCAAACGTCCGCCCCTCAAGCGATTTTTCCTTGGCCAGCTTTTCTGTGAGCGTCTTGAGCCGCTCGACAAACGCCGCGTCCTTTGCCTTCGCATCCTCTGGCTTTTCTCCCTCCGCTTTCTTCCGCTCCTTTGGCAACTCCGCTGAAACCACCACCGTCAGAAATGAATTCTCGGCCGCCGCTCCTTGCGGGTTCGACGGATCCGGTGCCGCCGCCGCCACCGCCTTGCCCGGCGTGAGCGTGAGCGTGTAAGTGAACCCTTCAAAGGTCTCGATGATGGTGGTGCGTTTGCCCGCAGCGTCCACACGATCGGCCACCTTGGCCGCCGGAACCACATCCTCAAAGCGCGCGTAGGAAAACAAATTCTTGAGCGGCCCCGCCACCGTGGCGTCTAACACTTCTGCGGCCACGGCTCCCTCAAGCTTGAACTCCGCTTCCTCGCCGTCACGCGTCAGTTTCCACGCGGTGTCGCCCTTGCCCTTTTGGCTGAGCGTGATCGATTTGATTTTTTCCGGACTGATGAAATCATCGGCCAACCAGCGGGACGCCTCAGCACTCACCGAGGGGAACATCTCAGCCACCGCATAAAACCCGACGGTGTCATCATGATTGCGGATATAGCGCCCCACGGCATTCGGCCCGCCCATCGGCGAAGGCTCGGCTCCGTTTTCAATGTTCTTGCCCAGAGACACCTTGGCAATCTGTGTGCCTGACGCATCCTTGAACGTGGCTGTTAGACCGCGCTCCGCCGGAACAACGGCAGATTCATCCATGCCAAATCGCGGCGCGTTGAGCGGCCCGGCCTCAATGCCCCGCGTCACCTTCAAATCGCCAAGCGTGCGGATGAACTCGTTGACATAGGATGTGTTGGCCGGATAGCCATCCCGCTGCGAAATGGTCCACTTGCCGTCTTTTCTAACAATACCCGTGACGGCACCCGCCGCTCCCTGAATCTCAATAGCGGCAACCTGCGCAGCCGGAAATGAGGCAAAAAGCGTCTGCCCGGACGCGCGCAGAGCGCTGCTTTGGGTCTCTGGCTTATGAGTGAACTTCAAGGCGGCCACCGACGCGCCGAGAGCGATCGCGATGACCCAGACGATGATAACTTGGCGTTTGTTCATGTGAGATGGGAATTGTGATTTAAAATTCGAGGATTGGAAATGGGTGATCAGCGGGCGCGTATCGAGCGGCGGCGAAGAATGAAAAGAACGACCCCGGTGAGAATCACCACCAATGGCATGGCTGCCACATTCAGCAGGGTGATTTTACCGGCAAGCTTGTCCTTTTGGCGGCGCAATTCTTTTTCCTGCTCGCGAATGAGCTTCGAATAATCCACCTGCTCCTGGCGCAACTTGCGGATTTCCGCTTCCTGCTCGGTCGATAGATAAAGCTCGGAGCCGCGCGATTTTTTCGCCTGGAGGTCGCCGAGTTTTTGTTGAGCGGCCTTTTGTTTTTGTTGGAACTCCTCGATCTTCGAACCCACCTTTTGATTGAAGTCGGATTCCAATTTCTGAACTACGGTGAACGGCCGACGAATCGCCGATCGGGAACGCGATCCTATCAGATGCTCCGACCCCGCCGCCTGATCCAGCAAATTAAAGAGCAGCGACGCGTTTCCATTCACCGGAGAGGCCAACTGCGTGCCCCCAAAGTTCTGCACATTGTAGGCAAACCGATCGTAAAACGCGTCAATATCGGCAATCAAAAACACATTGCCCGGCTTTGCCGCCACTTTCAACGAGCCCGCAGCGGCTTCGTCCTTTGGCGCGTTCTTCTTCTCACCGGGAGCTCCCGCTTCGGTTTTCGCCTTCGGCTTCCCGTCAGGAAAGGCCGTCTTGAAACTGCCGGATAAATGCGTGACGAGATCATACGCGGTGCCCGAGGATCGGAAAGTCGTCGCCAACGTGGGATCTAACTGCGAGGCGCGCATCGCATCCACAAAACCCGCTCCCGTGGTCGATTTGACCAGGGTGTTAGTGGTCACTCCGCCGCCACCGGTTTTGCTGAATGCTCCCGGCAAAAAGAACGTGCAAGATGCCAAATCTTTCGTGATGACATTGTCCTGTTGCGGCATCGAATCCTTCGACAGAGTGAGCACCGCGAGCCCAAGCCGCTCTCCTCCCAACTTCGTGGCAAGTGTCGGATCCGCGAGAACCTTGCCGGATTCAAACGATATCCCCCACGCGGATAACAATGTGGGCAACGTCGATGTAGTCGGATTCCCCTGCTGACCCATCATCGGATTGCCGCCCCCACTCGTCATTTGCGCGGCCACTGAAAACGCATCCAGACACGCCACCACCGTGCCACCACTCAGAAGATATTGGTCCACCGCAAACTCCGCCTCCGGTGTGATCCCCGCGGGATGAAAGAGCAACAACACCTTGATCGCCTTCGGATCAATCACCGGCGACTCGATCGATATGTCCACAAGATCAAATGATTGCTTGATTTGCTGATAGATCACCCAGCCCGGCGTCGGCGGTTGACCGGGCATCATCGCCGGCGCTCCCTTGAGATTGAGCGCGGACATGACCCCGATCTTGGGCTTGCTTGGCGTGCTCACCTCCGCAATCGCCTTCGAAAGATGGTATTCTAACATCGTTTCATCCCGCGGATCGATGAATGGAATGACGCTGGTGCGGTCAAGACACGAAATGGCCAAGCCAAAATAGAGATTCTGATCGTCCATGCGCTGGCCGTTGATTCCATCAAGGTTGGCGGAGTCCTCGGCGTCCGTGTCCGGTTGGGGGTCTAGGTTTTCCACACGGAGCTTCCCCTTGGAAAGCGACGCGTATTCCTTGACCAGGTCATCCACACGGCGCATGTGCAGCTTGATTTCCTCTGGCATGTATGTGGTACTACGGGAGGCATAGTAACGAATGACCACAGGAGTGTCCAATTCTCCGAGAATGGCGCGGGTGCCATTCGAGAGGGTGTGGATGTGCTTCTCGGTGAAGTCGGCGCCGCGGTTTCCGAGCGGCGTCAGCGAGACAAGCCAGTTGGCGGACACGGCGATGACGACGAGCGCGGCAACTCCGAACGCGGCACGAGTGACGGGATGGGTGATTTTCATAGGTGCTGGGAACTGGGTGATGGGAAGAAGGAATTGGAAATTACGCGCGTTTCGAGGAAAGGATGGCACTGGTGCCTAACAAACAAACAAAGATGAAGGAAACAAACCAGACAAGGTCCTGGAGACGCAGCAAGCCGCGGTTGAGCGAGCGGAAATGATCCCAAACCCCAAAGGAAACGACGGCCTTCACCACCGAGGCAGACACGGCTTTCCCGAGTTCACGCGTGAAGTCATCATAACCACAGAGCACCATGGTCACACAGATGGCAACCGCAACGATCAGGCAAACCACCTGGTCGCGCGTGCAGGCCGAGACCAGCATGGTGATGGCCAAAAACGTGCAACACACGAGGAAACTGCCCATGTAACCGGCCAGAATCGCCCCGTTGTCGGGATCACCCAGGTAATTCACCGTGATGACCATCGGAAAGGTGAGCAGCAAGGCACAAAACCAAACCGTGGCGGCCGCAAAGAATTTGCCGACAATGGCGCTCCATGTGGAAAGCGGGAACGTTCCTAACAGTTCAATGGTGCCGGTGCGCTGCTCGTCCGCCCAGAGCTTCATCCCCACCGCAGGAGCGAGCAACATGAAGATCCATGGGTGCCAAAAGAAAAAGGTCCACTCCAGCGACGCGTCCCCCACCCGCATGAAATTGCCAAAACTAAAAGTCAGCCCCATCGAAAGTGCCAGAAAAATCACAATAATCGCATAGGCCGTGGGCTGCGCAAAATAACTGGTAAGCTCGCGCTTATAAATAGTGAGGGAGGTCATGGGGATTGGAGATTGGAGA
>CAIYYV010000340.1 GCA_903930425.1 Akkermansiaceae bacterium
CCGGGTTCTGGTTCTAACAAGCCAACAATGGCGAAACTGGAACACGAGATGCAGACCCGGGCCGACGAAGCCGATCTGCTCGGCTGGGTCTGTTAGAGAAGAGTCGCAATCCCGACCTCGATGGACTTGCCAGTTTTCGTGCAGAGCGTGGGCGAATGGGTCCGATCGAAGCAGAAATGGATGCGCAAGCTCCCACCCATGTAACCCACTCACCGAGTAAAAAGTAGAAATAAGGATCTTTTTTTATCGTGAGGTCAAGCAGATCGGCGATTCATGGTTGCATCAGGATTCCGAAATCGAAACCCCGAATGGAACGAATCTCACGAATGATGTTGCACTCTGGACATGCCGTTTTCCTCGCGCCACGTGGCCCGGGCATCCTGCCCGGTGCCCAACTTTTTATCCCCGATATCTACAATCTGGTGAACGGGGCTCGCAGGCACCTGTATCCGTTTCCATGCAAACCCCAGGGGTTTCCGCACAACGTGGTCCCGCCACATCTCCACGGTGCCTACCTGTGGAGAGCCGGCCTGGAATGGTTGAAAGTCGCTGATTGGAGGCATCCTGTGATTCTCTGCTTTTCATTGTTTGCCGAATCTAGAAGCGCGGCGGTTCCGGATCCCTTTAACATCCGTCCGTGCGGAGGCACGCCGATCCGTCGTCTGGGCCATCTCTCTCAATCTCTCCGCACACCGATTCACCTCCGCCATTGCTCGCCAATCTGAATCAGGGGAATCAGATCCATAAAAAAACCATGTGACCACAGGCTGACCTCGCGTGGATCCTTGAGGAATGGCTCGATGTCTTCCTTGGCCTGATCGAAACGGATGCTGGCAAATCGTTCCTTCAGCCTTTCCCGGAGGGCGGGTGCATCAAGCGGCTTTTCAAGTGACCAATCCCCCGATTGACGCATCCGGGCTTCCAGATGGGCGAGGTTCAGCGGAATACGGCGTCCGACATACCAAACAAGGTCGTAGAAATCGCGCCCCTTCACGCGACTCTTCCAGTTCCGGCAAAGCACGGCATGGAGTTTGCCGGCAAACAGGCTGGGCGGGTCGTAAACCTTAACTTGGTGGGGTGTGGGCACGAGCCGGGTGAGCATTTCGTTGGCGGCACCGGGTGGCGGGTCGGTGTCGATTTCCAGCTTGATGCGGATGAGTTGCCCTTTGGGAAGCCGGGATGCAATTTCCGGCGGTGCGCCGATTTGCAGCAGATTGATGACGGTGCTGCCTTTGAGAAACGCCGAGTCGATAGCGGATGGATTGCTCTTCTCAATTCCTTCCGCCCGAAAATCGAAACCCCAGGCCGCCAACTCGTAGGCCACCGCGCCGAGGTAAGGCTTGAGCGAAAAGTCCGGCTTACTTTGGAGCAGGGAAAAATCCAAATCCTCCGAAAATCGCTGCAAGCCGTGGAAGATTCTCAGGGCGCTGCCGCCGTAGAACGCGGCATGGTCGTAGAAGGTCGTGCGCCACAGTCCCAGCAGCGCGATTTCCTGCGCGATCTCGCGCACGGCATTCTGATAGTCGTTGGCGGATTGCGGCTGGTATCGGTTTAGCAGGCTGGCGAGAGCGGGATGAATCATGGCGGCGACGGGGTTTTCAGGAAATAGCGGGCGAGGTGGCGGATCGAGGGGCGTCCATAGCACGCGGCGCAGGCGGCGAGTTGATCCGTGTCGAGCGGCGGAAGGTCCCCGATGCGCATCGCCTCCAGCCAGGCGCGGACGTCCTTCTGCGACCGGATCGACGCAACCAGCGCAATGGAGTCGCAAAGAGCCTTGGCAGGAGATGCTAACAGCCACGGCAGCGAGGCGTCGTCCACCCGTTCGATGCCGATGGGAAAAACCCGGGCCGGGACATGACGGTACCGATAGCGGCCCACCGGAGTCTCGAACTCCACCGGGCGCTTGAGGGTGGCGCAAAGAACTTCCTCGACCCGCTCCGGAATCATCCCATGCCACGCCAGCGCGGATTCAAAACTCACGTAGGACGGTCCGCAAATAGCCGGGGCCAGGGCGAGCGGATTGACCGTACGGTCGCGGAGGTAAAGCCCGCGGCGCAGGGAAATCAATTCGCCCGCCGCCAGCATCCGGGATATCTTCATGCGCGGATTCCCAAAAACGGCCAGCACGTCCTTGAGCTGTCCGTGGGAGACCAAGGGCGAAGTGGCAGGAATGGAGAATGTATGCTTGATCGGCACAACGAAGTATCCTTAAACGATACTTGCTTGCGAGTAAAGCACAATATTCGGGCGACGATCTGAAAACCAGTTGAATTGGGCGATTCGAACCTCGGATACTAAGGAGGGCGGTTTTCTCTGAATCCTGCGAGGTCAACCTGCGTGACGAAGGCGGCGGTTTCACCGAGTTCGGCGACCCCGGCCCCCTGGTCTTTGGCGAATCGGCGGGGCGCTTCTCCGGTCTGATGCCACGAAACAAACCCAGCGTGCGTGAGGCAGCCCAAGCCAAAGCCGCGCTGCTGGGTCTCGGCATGAGCATCGTCAACCGGGGTTTCGATCCCACCAAGAATTGATCATGATCGGTGAACAGGATGCCGTCGTTCTGATTTTTGGTGAACAGCAAGTCCGCCACTACAACCGCTGGCGGCCCCACAAAGCGCTCGGCAACCTCACCCCGGCCATTGTCTATCAAACCACTCCCGCGAGTCCTCAGGTCGCCGCTGGGCAAGCAACCCTGGAGGCCGCATGACGACCGGGTTTTTCACAGACTCCGGCCGCCTCCGACGAGTTTTTGGACCCATTCTCGTCGGCCGGGCCTGTGCAAAACCCTCCATAAGGATCGCCGACTTGACTCCGCATCACCTAACTCTTAAACCTTTCCCAGCACCTCCACCACCATAGCTTATTTTAGCCGGCCCTTGGCCGGAGTTTGGGGCCCAGCTCAATCCTCGCAAAACGTCACCTGCAGCCACTCCTTTTCCACAGCCTCGCCCGGCTCAGGCCGGACCCGAAACATTTGGAGTGGCATCGGGACAAGCATCGGATCTGATCAGTCTTCAATCAGACTGGATCCGCTGTGGTGCCCGAGGCACTGGCCGCCGTTCACTTTTTGGTCCAGACGAAGTGAGAGGAACAGCCATGTGAATAGGTCTTGGATAGGATATTGGCAAGCTGCTTTTTCTGAAGCCGTGGGTTGTTAGATCGGGCGCTCTTTGCCGATGGGTTTTCCAACGCGATTGACGAGCGCCCGGCGAGAATGGGCCCCGCCCAAGCTCGTCGGAGCCGGGCGCGGTTGGCATCGAGGACTTTACGGCACCCGGTTTTCTTCCAGGTGCTAAGCTGCCGCTCTAGCAGGTGTGCCGCCGCAGGGTTGCATGGCCGAGAACTCGGCGGGAGTCTTCATACCAAGACTGCGGTGCGGTCTAACGTTGTTGTATTTCATCCGCCAGTCACCGATGACCACGCGGGCCTCGCTGAGCGTGTAAAACAATTCACGCGCCAGGCATTCGCGCCGGAACTTGTCGTGAAAGCTTTCCACATACCCGTTTTGCCAAGGACATCCCGGCTCGATGTAGAGGGTCTTGATTTGTTGTTCTGACAGCCATTGCTGCAGGTTGCGGGCCACGAATTCCGGGCCGTTGTCCGAACGAATGTAACCGGGCGCACCATGCTCGGCGACCAAACGCGCC
>CAIYYV010000341.1 GCA_903930425.1 Akkermansiaceae bacterium
ACGAGCGCGTCAATGCCGTTCGGCTTGTAATAGGAAGGGGCCAGCGCACTGATCGCCAAAAAACCCAACTCGCCGGCACGCCGCGCGAGGATTTTGGATTCCTCAATGCAGTTGCTGCCCACGTGCGCAATCACGGCAAGCCTGAATGCTTTCCCGGCGGCCGCCCAGGCATTGTAAAGGAGGAGCTTCTCGTCACAGGTGAGGGAATGTGACTCACCGGTGGACCCCGTCATGAAGATGGTCTTGGTTCCGTTAGATGAGAGGAAGGCCGCCTGGGTGGCGACCATTTCCGGTGCCAGCGATCCGTCGGCGTGGAATGGAGAGTGGGTGGCGACAACGAGTTCGTGGAGTTTCATGGTGTTAGAGTGTTAGAGCGTGGTGCGGTTAAGCGTGGTGGGCCGAAGCGTCAGGACGAGCGCGATGGCAATGATGACGGGCGCGGCGAGCCACCCGATGCCTTGGGCGAGCTTGCCGGCCTGATCGAGTTTTCCGATGCACTCGGTGGCGAGCGCCCCGGCCGAAACCCCGATGAGGTTCATCATGCCATATCCGGCGGCCCGCAACTGCGGCGGCACGAATTGACAAAGCACCGGCATGTTGTTGGCATCGAAGAAGCCAAAGCCGAGCCCGTAAAGCACGGCCGCGGCCAGGGCGATGGCGGGGTCCGGGTTGCTTCCGAGCGCAAGCAAGGCAGGAATGGTGAGCGCCAGGCCGATCGCGCCGGTGAAGATGCGACCCCTCACGTTGCGCTGCGCCCAGCGGTCCGCAAAAAGACCGCCCACAAGGACACCCACGAAGCCGGAGGCCGCAATCACAATGGTGGACAAGGGCTTGGCCACCTTGCTCACAATCTCCGCATCACTGAAGCCCGCCGCAAACGGAAACATCGCACGCACGGTCTCGGGATGCATCTTGCCAAAAAGTGTGGGCAGCCAATTCTTCACCACCCATCCGGGCGCGCTCGGTGCCGCAAAATAAAATAGGATCACAAAAAACGCCCCGATGGAACCCAAGGCCACCAGGCTTTTTCCCATCCCTCTAACAACTGTTAGAAAACGCTCTGATTGGGCTTCCTGCACCTTGCGCTCGCGCAGGAAGATCGCGAGGATGACGCTGTAAGCGACGCCGGCGAAGCCAAGGCATTGGAAGGTTGCGCGCCATGACAATTCCGCCGCAGCCAAGGCGCCGAATCCGCCGAGGGCCTGGCCGAAATAAAGCCCGGTCATGTGGATGCCGACGGCGAGCGAGCGGGTTCGTCCTTGATGGTAATCCGCGATCAGCGCGAGGGCCGCCGGAATGTAGAGCGCCTCGCTCACACCCATCAGCGCGCGCATCCAGTAGAGTTGGCTAAAGTCCTGCGCGTGGCCCATCACCAGCGTGACTGCGGACCAGACGCAGAGGCTGCCGACGATGAGTCGCTTGCGGTTGAAGCGGTCCGCAATCAAGCCGCTGATCGGGCTCATCATGCCATAAATCCAGAGGAAAATGCCCATCAGCCGGCCGAAATTCTGACTGTCAAGGATGGCGGTGATATCGGCACCGATGGCCGGTTGGAGGGTGGAGAGAACCTGGCGATCCAGGTAGTTGAGCAAGGCGACAGGCCACAACAGGGCGACAGTGAGCCAGGCCTGGCGGTCGAAACGATGGGATGTATCTTCACTCATGGGCGTTGCCGTTGAGGGCCGATGGGGTGAAAAGAAACACTTGCGGAGTCCGGACGCCGGGACGGACCTCCCCATTGAAGAAAATAAAGCGGTCTTGCCAGCGAGTGACCGCCACCGTGACCGGAGGCGGCACCGTGAGTTCGCCAACAGACGACCAGGTGTCCGTGCCCGTTTCGTAACGCAGCACATTCTTGGAAAATCCCTTGTGAGGTTTCGGCGGGAGCTGCCCGACCTGGCTGCCATCATCCCCGGAAACCATGAAAAGCGAGCGACCGGCCACCGGGGCGGGAGACGCCGAGGCCACAAGCGGCAAGGGCAAGTCCGCCACGCGCGACCATTGGCCATGGGAAAATTTCCATGCGTCACGCAAGTAGGTGCGGGTGGGTTTTCCTGCGGCATCGGGGGCGAGCGAACACCCGGCCATGAAATAAAATGCGTCATCCACGACGGCGGCCGTGGCCAGAATGCGGCCATCCGCAGGAAGTGCGGCTTGGGTTTTCCAGCCTTTTTCCAATTGATCCAAATCGAGCATCCAATGGCTGTTAGACGCGTGGGTGGCTTCGGGGGTTTCGATCCCACCGCAGAGGTGGATTTGGCGATCGAGCAAGGCACCACTCATTTGGGCCAAGGCGACGGGCAGCGGTGGCATGGGCCGGAAGACGGGCGTGCCGTCCGCCGCAAGCGCCAACAACCAGACCTCTTGAAAATGACCCTTGGCATCCCCTCCTCCAATCAGGAGGACACCTTCGCGGGCCGTGAGAGAAACCCCATAACCGTTTGCCTTGGGCAGGCGGCCCATGATTTTCCACCCGGCCTCAGGAGAGGAAAGATCGAGCACGTAAAGCGTGTCATGCCAAACTTTTTTGCCACCTTCCCACGGCAGGCGCCCGTCGGGGAAATTGGCACCCCCACCCGCAAGCAGTTGATGGCCGACCACCCCGGTGAACGTGCCCGCAAATCCATGAGCATCCGGCACGGCCGGCAGAAGCGAGGTCACGACGCCTTGGGCGCTCGCCCCGGCGGAGGCCGTGAGAGCAGCAATGAGCAGTGGGTTGATGATGGGCATGGGCATGGATGAAAGTGCGAGATTCAGGGAACTCAGAGGGCCAAATGCAGCCCCGCGCTCGACAGCAAAGATAACCGAAAACGGCCCCGAACGCGATGGTTTCATTGCTGGTTTTTGAAACAAACCAGTTAGTTCCTGGAAGCGCGGATTCACCTTGCATTGGAGCCCCGTCCCGAAAGACCATTGAGTCCATGGCAAGAGCACCTATGCCCGTCCGTGGAAATCTGGTGGTGGAATGTGCCCGCGTGCTCGCCTTGCGCCTGGCGGCCGGTGAGTGGCTCGGCATGTTGCCGGGAGAGCGCGCATTGGCCGAGTTGTTAGGAGTCGGGCGCGACACCGTGCGCCTGGCACTCCAACAATTGGAGCGGGAAAAAGTGTTGGGTCCGACCCAGGCGGGCAGCAAACGAAACATTTTGATCGTTCCCTCCGCGCGGGTCACCCCGCGCTCGCAATTCTTGCGGATTGGTATGCTTTCGCCGCGTCCGCTCGAACAATTGTCACAGCCGATGCTCTTTGAGGTCGACCACCTGCGGCGCGCCTTGTCCGAACGGGGCGGCTCTCTCGATCTCTTCGCCCCGACTTGGTATGAACAAAAAAACCCGACGCGGAGCCTCGCCCAGTTAGTCGAAAAAGAACCGTGCAATGCCTGGATCTTGTTCCGCTCGAGCGCGCAGATCCAACGGTGGTTCGGGCACTCGAATATCCCCTGCCTCATCCGTGGCTATCCCCAAGCCCAGGTCGAGCTTTCCCACCTCGATGTCGATTGGGCGGCCACCGCGCGGCACGCGTCAGGCCGACTCTGGCGCCAAGGCCACCAACGAGTCGGCATCTTTATTCCGCCCGAAGCCCTTCAAGGGGTGGCGGCGGCGGTCAAAGGCGCGTCAGAATTGGGAGAACCGAATTTCAGCGTGCTGGAAATCCATGAAAATGGCACGGTGGATGGCTTGGTTCATGCCTTGTCCAAGGCCTTGAAGCAATCGCCCCTTCCCACGGCCTTGATTGCGACCCGTGCGCGCCAAACCGTCACGGCGATGACCTGGCTCGCTTCCAAGGGCATCCAAGTCCCCACGCACATGAGCATCGTGTCCCTTGCCCACGAGCCTTTTTTGAATCACCTGGTGCCGTCCGTGAGCGGTTATTATGTCGATCCGGAAACCGTGGCCAAACAAGTCATCCGGCGCATTGAGTCATTGGTCACCGGCCATTCGAACCGCAGCGCCCACTCGTGGATCACGCCTCATGTCGTGAAAGGTGAGTCGATCGCCGCAGCGCGTTGAGCGCGGGCGCTCCCGGTCTTATTCTTCCGCTTCACTTGGCTGTTAGAGGCGGCGGGCGAGACGCCCGGGCCACGTAGCCCGGGCATCCTGCCTGTGAAGCACACCTAGCGAGAGGAAGGCCTTTGGAGGTTTCTCCCGATTCCACACCCGGCGCAGCGCCGGGTTGTGTGCCTGTCCTGGTCCTATTATTGCTCGACCTTGGCGCGGAGGAAGCCATTGGTGGGGAGTCCTGCGGAGCCATCGAGGATGAAGCTACGGTATTCGTAGTTGGGATCCGTGAGGGCTGAGGACATCGCGCCGGTGATATACTGTGAAACCGGGATGACGGTGCCATTGGGGAAGATCAAATTGCTACTGCCTTCAATGGTGTAGGTGATGCCGTCAATCGTTTCTGTCGGGCCAGTCCAGGGTTCGGGAGTGCCGATGCGCACGGCGAGGGTCAGGATCAATTCCTTGCCGGGGCCGCGGGAAGAAGGCACTCCGGTCAACGAGTAGATCTTGCCGGAGTCCGAGGCGTCATTCGGGTTCCCGCCGAATGCAAACTCGGTCAGATTGTTCGCGCCGTCGCCGTCCGGATCATCCTGCGGGCCGATTTTGTCACGGTTCAAAATTTGCTCGGTCCATTGCCCATAGGCGGACACGGCGGCGGCCGTGTAAACCAATTCCATCGATGTGCCGTTTTGTTGGACCGTCCAAGTCCCGGCGGCACCGGTGGCCGTGGTGAACGCGGCGGCATCAATCGTGATGGCGGCGACGTCAAATCCCGTGAGACTGGTGGTGGCCGTGGCGATCGTGAAGGTTTTGGTGGTTTCGGTGAAGCCGGTGACGGCGCTGCCAATGACAATCTGCAGGTCATTCGGGTCGGTGGCGGCGATCACAATCTGATCGGCGGCGAGCAAATCCCAATCGCTGCCGGCGGTGGTGCCGGTCCAATTCGTGAGTCCCCAATGATAGGCGGACGAGGCATTGAACGTGACGGTGTTAGAAGCAGTCAGGGTGCCCACACCGGTGCCCGGGGCGAGGATGCCCGCGACCACGAGAGGTGCAGTCACCGTGCCGGAACCTTCAAGGGTCGCGCCGGCGTTCACCGTGACGGCAGAACCGCCCATCGATGCGCCCGTGTCCACAATGAGCTTTCCGTTGATGAGGGTCGTCGCGCCGGTGTGACTGGCGGTGCCCGTGTAGGTGAGTACCTGTGTGCTGGTGTTGCCCAATAACGATGCCGTGGGTATGCCAATCCGCAGCACGCCGTTGCCTGAGATCGCATTGCCCACGCTGTGCGCATCGGTGCGCGAGAAGGTGAGCGTGCCGTGGTTCACGACCGTGGCGGATCCAAGGGAACCGAAGGCGTCCGCATTGACCTGAGTCACATCCGTATTTCCCGGGACGGCCCCCACCCGAACCGGCACGCCAGCCGCGATCGTGAGAGTGCCGGTCAGGGTGTTGGTGGCGGTCAGAATGAAGCCGCGGTCAATGTTGGTCATCGAGGCGGCAGGATCCTCGAAGGCAAGCCCGCCCGAACCGGAAATCACTCCTTGGAGTTTGAGCATCCGCGTTTGAGTGTTGTCAGAGCGGTTGAGGATCTTGTTGTCGGCACCGACCAGACTGATAGGGTTGGTCCAAGTCCAGCTGCCTTCAACCTGCGAGAGGTGACCACTGGTGGTGGCATCCCCGAGGATGATGCTGCCCGTGCCCATGGCCGAGCCTCCGTTGCGGATGGTTTTGAATTCAGACCCCCCTCTAATGGTTAGATTGCCGGAGAAGCCGGCACATGTGTTCGCATCGGCGAAGCCGTTGCCGGGACCTGGGTAGTTGAAGAGCGTTCCTCCACCCTCAACGACGAGATCGCCTGCACCCGTGACGATCCGCAGGCGGGGGTTCGTTTTGTAGTCAAGCAAATCGCTGCGATTGAGGCGCAAGGTGCCACCCGCCAGAATGCTCACCGATCCCGTGCCGATTTGCCCGTTGGTCGCGCCGTCACCAAACGTGAGCGTGCCCGCTTCCACCGTGGTGGTGCCGGTGTAGGAAGTCGCGACCGTGAGGGTGGCCGTGCCGGGTCCTTTTTTCAAGACGTTGCCGGTGCCTGCGAGGGCGTCCCCGCTCAACGTGTAGGCAAGCGCGTCGTTTTCAATCGTCAGCGAACTCGGGCTCTTACTGCCCACCAACACCACGCTGCCCGTCGTCGCAACATCCGTGAAACGCACCGCATCACCTAACAGGTAGTTTGTTGGGGAACCGACGAGATCCCAGTTGGGAGTGGTGTCGAGATCCCAATTGCCGGAGGAAGGAGTGCCTGCCCAGGTGAGGGTGCCGCCGAC
>CAIYYV010000342.1 GCA_903930425.1 Akkermansiaceae bacterium
CGTGCGGACCGAGCCCAGGCCGCCTCTGCGGAGCGGTGGGCCTTGCTGATGAGGAGGCTACCAAGCGCCGGAGCTCGTGACGATTGCTTTGCGGATGTGGGATGACGCATTCATCATCGTGTTTTGGTTCAAAAAGCGGATTTTAAGTAAATTCGGCGGACAAATGGATTGCACATGTCCGCAAACAGGCTAAATTTCCCTCATGAGTGCCGATGCAGTGAAATTACAAGTGCGGATGGAGCGAAGCCTGAAAGAAGAGGCGGAGGAAATCTTCGCGGAGATGGGCTTGGACACCACCACGGCGGTGCGCATCTTTTTCACCAAGGTGGCGAGAACCCGCAGCATCCCATTCCGACTGAACACGGAACCGGAGTTCACACCCGAGCAGGAAGCACGCATCCTGGAAGCTTGGGAGGACTCGAAAGACCCGGCGAATCTGTCCGGTCCATTCTCTTCGGCAGCAGAACTTTTCAATCATCTGGATGCCGAAGTCGCCGAGAGTGGGAAGGCGGCAAAACGGGCTGCCAAGAGTGTATGAAAATTACCACTCACAAGAAATTCGACAAGGCGTTTGTCAAGCTCACCGTTGACCAGCGGACTGCCGTCAAACAAGCGATCGTTGCTTTTGAAACCGACCGCCTTGACACGAATCTGCGTGACCACGCCCTGAAGGGAAAAATGAAAGGACTGCGTGCCTTCTCTGCCGCTTGGGACTTGCGCGTGATCTACCGCGAAGAAGGCGGCTTCATCACCATCATTCTTCTCGGCGCGGGAACCCATAGTCAGGTGTATTGAGCCGAGATCACCCGCTGCGACGACTCCCTCACAGCCGCATCCGGCAGGCCGGCGATCACGATGACCGGTTTGTCCGTGCTACGGTCATTGACCTCCACTTCGACCTCATCGACTCCTAGTCCACATCCGAGCGGAAGGGCGAGGCGGGAAGGCCTTCCTTGTTGAAAAGATTCACATCCGGAGTGTTCGCCCAACCGAAACGGACCGCCTTCGGAGCGGTCACCCCAGCGGCAGAAACAATGATGTTCGATCCTTTGATTTCCGCCTTGGCGGGCACGAACTTTCCGTCTGCGCCGGCGAGGGTAAAACCTTTCAATTCGCCGTCCTTCGCGACGAGTCCGCCACCGGTATGAGTGAAGCTGATAGATATCTGATCGCCCGTCACCTTCATTGCCTGATAGAGCGGACCCGAGTATTCGATTTTCTCGCCATAGACGAGAGCGCGGGCGGCCAGGGCGAGGCGCTGGCCGACGGGTTCCTTTTGGGTCGGATGGATGTCGGTGGCTTTGCCGACATCGGTAGTGACGGCCATGGCGGTGTTTTTGGACTTGGCAAGGGTGAGAAGCTGCGCCTCACGGATCTCGGGTGGCTGGCGGTTGAAGGGCGCGATCTGGACGAAGAAAAACGGAAAATCACGCTGTTTCCATTGAGCGCGCCAATCGGCGATCATCGTGGGGAACAAGGTGCGGTATTGGCGGGATTGAGGGGCATTGGACTCACCCTGATACCAGATGACTCCTTTGATACCGTAGGGAATGATCGGGGCGAGCATGCCATTGTAGAGAGTGGTCGGCTGGCTTTGGTTGCCTTCCGGATTTGCCGGAGCCGTCGGCGCGCGGACAGCAGGAGCAGGCTTTGGCGGCAGTGCTTGACCGTCCTGTTTGGCTTTTGCGGTCGCCTCGTTCCACGCTTTGAGTGCTTCTTGGGCCGGCTTGGCCACGCTGAGATCCCAAGCCGTTTTCGCAACTTTGAATGCGTCAAGCTTCGCCTGATAGGCGGCAATGGCTGCGGGATAGTTTCCGAGGGTTTGTTTTGCCGCGTCCGCATATTCCTTGAGTTCCGGATCGGTGCCGAGGCCTTGGATGCTCGTCCATGCCTGTGCGGGCGTGCCTCCCCACGACGTGTGGATCATGCCGACCGGGACCCCGAGTTTCTGATAGAGTTCGCGCGCAAAAAAGTAACCCACGGCCGAGAAGCCGCCCACGGTTTGGGGTGAGCACTCGACCCAAGTGCCCTCGACCGTGGTCTGGGGGTTGACGGCGACCTTCTTTTTCACCGTGAACATGTGAATCTTCGGGAAAGTGGCCTTGGGCGTTTCTTCCTTCACGGTCGCGGTGCGGGCGAAGGGGAAGGCCATGTTCGACTGGCCCGAGCAGACCCAGACCTCTCCAACGAGCAGATTGTTCACGGTCACGGTGTTTTCACCCGAAACGGTCATGGTGAAGGGTCCGCCAGCCGTGAGCGGCTGCAAGTCCACCCGCCAGGTGCCGTTTCGCGCGGTGGTGCTGAGCTTCTGTTTGTCGAGCACAACGGTGACCTTTTCACCCTCATTGGCGGTGCCCCAGACCGGAACCGGCTGGCCGCGTTGGAGCACGGCACCCTCGCTGAACAAGGGATTCGGTTTCACCGCAGCGTGTAAGGAACCGAAGAACCCTACGGCGATGACAAGCGAGGCGGTGGTGATGCTGGCAAATGGGGATTTCATGGAAGGGATTGTGAATGAATCAAACGGGTGCCTCCAATCTTTTCTTTCATCCTGAGGTGTTAGATTGGCGCGCGATTTTCCGGATCGAAAGTGCGCCGCAGAGGATCACGCACGCGCCACTGGATCGACCCATTTGCCGTGTTCCCGGATGAGGTCGACCAGATGACCGACGGCCTGATCCTCGGGGATATTGAATCGCACCGGGGTCTTGCCGACGTAGAGATTGATTTTGCGGGGAGAGCCGCCGACATAGCCGAAATCCGCGTCGGCCATTTCGCCGGGACCATTGACGATGCAACCCATCACTGCGATGCGAAGGCCCTTGAGGTGGCCGGTGGCGGCACGGATTTTTTGAGTGGTCTCTTGAAGATTGAAAAGCGTGCGGCCGCAGCTGGGGCAGGCGACATAATCGGTTTTAAAAATCCGGGTGCCTGCTGCCTGAAGGATATTATAGGCGAGGCGCAGCGACTGTTCGGGCGCGGCCTCGGTACGGACGAGGACGGCATCGCCCATGCCATCACACAGCAGCGAGCCAATGATGCGCGACGCGGCGAGTAGGTTGCGGAGGGAATCCGCGTGCGGGGGAGAGGCTTCTAACGTGTCCTTCAACAGAATCGGATGGCGGGATTCCACGAGCGACGCCAACAAGCGAAAGGCAGGAACCACGTCCATGTCCGTGCCGTCCGCCACGGTGACCAGACAGGGTGACTCGCGGCGGTTGACGGCCTCGACCGCCGCAGGATCGCAGGGATTGATTTCCACCACGCCCGATTTTTCGACGATGATTTCCGGTTTAAAGTCGCCCATGCCGTCGATCTTTCCGGCGAGGGTATTCCAATGGTTCTGGGTGGTGAAAACCCTCACGGTAGATTCTCCACCAAGCGCATGACCCATCACCATGAGAGTCGAACTACTCCGTCTATCGTAGCAAAACGGATCGTAGGACGGTTTGAAAGCCGCGGATTCCAAACCGTGGGAGGAAGACGCGCTGCGGGTCGCTGCCGGGTGAGTGATTTCCGGGCCGCAATCCGTCACCGGAACGGGGGCATTGAATGGCGCGATCAGCGCCTGGGCCACCGGGATTTCATGGACTGAGTCCTCGGTGAGCGAGACGCGAACGGTGTCGCCAATGCCGTCTGCCAAAAGCGAGCCGATGCCGATGGCGCTTTTGATGCGGCCGTCCTCGCCATCGCCGGCCTCGGTCACGCCGAGGTGGATGGGATAGTTCCAATCCGCGCCTTGGTCATTGAGACGGGTGACGAGCAGGCGGTAGGCCTCGATCATGACTTTTGGGTTGGACGCCTTCATGGAAAAAACGAGCGCGTGATAGTGGTGGTCGCGTGCGATTCGGGCGAATTCCAGTGCGCTTTCCACCATGCCAAGCGGCGAGTCACCGAAGCGGTTCATGATGCGGTCCGAGAGTGATCCGTGGTTAGTGCCGATGCGCATGGCACGACCTAACTCCTTGCACCGCAGCACGAGAGGCGTGAAGTCAACCCGGAGGCGTTCGAGTTCCTGCTCGTATTGGGCGTCGCTGTAATCGCGGACCGCAAATTTTTTCTTATCGGCATAGTTGCCCGGATTGATGCGGACTTTTTCGACCCATTTTGCGGCTTCGAGTGCGGCGTCCGGTTTAAAATGGATATCGGCGACGAGCGGGACTTGGCAACCGGCGGCGCGGACGCCGCGGGAAATCTGTTGCAGATTGGCGGCGTGCGTTTGGGTTTGCGCGGTGATGCGGACGATTTCGCAACCGACCTTGGCCAAGCCGAGCACTTCGCTGACGCAGGCTTGGGTATCGCGGGTATCAGAAGTGATCATCGATTGCACGCGGATCGGGTGGCGGCCGCCGAGGCCGAGCGGGCCGATCCAGACTTCGCGGGTCGAGCGGCGGGTCGGGTGGAGCAGATCCGGGCAGTAACCGGGTGGCGGGGCGGCAGACATCATCGGCGTTGGGCATAATCCAAAATCCGTTCATTGGCAACGTTGGGCGTGGGTGATTTGCGAACCCGATCGAGGCAGGCAGAGAAACGCTGATCGGCAGGGATTTCAGCCTTGCCGTGTGGCGGCTTGCTTGCTTGCCTGTGGTTCGCCGATGGCAGCTCCGCAAAATATCATCGCGCTGGTGTATGATTACGACCAGACGCTCAGCCCCCGCTATATGCAGGATGATGTCTTGCTGCCCGAGTTTGGGATCGATCCCGTGCAGTTTTGGAAAAAATGCAACTTGCTCGTCACCGGCCAAAAATGGGACGGCGAACTCGCCTACATGAAATGCCTGCTCGATTATTTGGGCATGGACAATGTCACCAACGCGCGGCTCACCGAGTTGGGTGCGGGCCTGCAGTTTTTCCCCGGCTTGCCAGAGCTTTTCGCGGCGCTGCCACAAGCCGCGCTGACCCCCGATCACGAGGCAGCCGGCATCCGGGTCGAGCACTACATCATCTCATCCGGCCTCAAGGCCTTGTTGGATGGGTCGCGCCTGCAACCCTGCGTCAAAGCGATCTTCGGTTGTGAATTCGGCGAGGACACGGAAGGTCGGATCAGTTTCCCCAAGCGTGTCATTTCACACACGACCAAGACGCAATATCTTTTCCGCATCAACAAGGGGATGCTCCATTACGATCAGGACGTGAACGACCACATGCCACCCGAACAACGCCCGATCCCGTTCGAAAACATGGTCTATGTCGGTGACGGACCAACCGATGTCCCGTGCTTCACGGTGATGAGCCACAACGGCGGCCATGGCATCGCCGTGTATAACCCGGAGGATC
>CAIYYV010000343.1 GCA_903930425.1 Akkermansiaceae bacterium
CTGGCCGTCTTTCATGCGGGTGACATAATCGCTGAATCCGCAGAACTCGCCTGCCTCCGTAAGCGAAGATTCGAAACGCAGTAGTCGCGAAAGCGCCTCGCGATTGGCGTAGTCAGTGGCCACGCCCTCTTTGAAGAAACGGTCGAATTTCCGATAGAACGCGCGGTATTGAGCCGGATCCGCCTCGGCTTGTTTTTCAAACATGCGGATCACACGCTTGCTGATGACGCTTCCCAGTTTGCGAATCAGGGCGCTGTCCTGCATCGTTTCTCTCGAGATGTTGAGTGGCAGATCGGCACTGTCCACCACGCCCTTCATGAAGCGCATCCAATCAGGCAGCAGATCCTTCGGTGAACTGTCGATGAGCACCTTGCTGCTATAGAGGGCGACACCGCATTCAACCTTGCTGAAACCCATGCGTTCCGGGTTTTCGCTCGGGGCAAACACGAGCGCGTTGATCACAAGCGGGGCATCGGCGCTGAAATGCAGACGATAGGAGGGTTCATCGAAGGCCTTGCAGGCAAACTGGTAAAACGCCTTGTATTGATCATCGTTGATTTCAGATTTATTCTTGAGCCAAAGGGCCTCAACCTCGTTGAGGCGCTTGCCGTTGAGAAGAATCGGAAAGCCAACGAAATTGCTATAAGTTTCAACGAGGTGCTTGATGCGGGATTCGCTGGCGTATTCCGCACAGTCCTCCTTGAGATGCATGATTATTTTGGTGCCACGATGCTGGCCGGGGAATACTTCGATTTCGTAGCTGCTTTTCCCATCGCTGGTCCATACGAGCTCGGCACTGTCAACATGCCAGCTGCGCGAATGAACACTAACTTTATCAGCCACCATAAACGCCGAGTAAAATCCGACACCGAACTGGCCGATCATGTTCGCCGGTGCTGCGGCACCCTCCTTGATGGATTTGAGAAAGGCTTTGGTTCCGGAATGGGCAATCGTGCCAAGATTTTTCACCAGTTCGTCGTGGGACATGCCGATCCCGTAATCCGCGATAGTTAGGGTTTTGGCCTCCTCATCGGTGGTGATGTGAATCTCTAGCGGCTGCATCGGTTGGTGAACATTTTTCTCGGTGGCCTCGATGTGGCGGAGTTTTTCCATCGCGTCCGAGGCGTTAGAAATCAATTCGCGCAGGAAGATCTCCTTGTCGGTGTAAAGCGAATGAACCACTAAATCGAGCAGTTGCTGGATCTCGGCTTGGAAAACGTGTTTTTCAGGGGTGCTGTCGCTCATATGAGTCGTGGGGTCGGCGCGCAAGATAGCCAAGATGTCCCGGCTGTCAACTCAGCCAACAATTCAGGATCCGCGACAGGACATCCAAGCAGCCATGTCCGATTGCGGTAAAGCGGTTTTCCAGCGCGAGATCCCCGCGCGAGATCCCCGCGCGATTGCCGCTAAATCATGGGCCAGCTTCCCCATCAGATAGCGAAACCGAAATGGCGCTTTGCATTTCCGAAACTCACAGCACGAACGAGATCAGCCAGGGCGTCAAAATCATCCGGCAGTTCTCCACGGTCCGCCTCGGAACCGATGAGATTGCAAAGCACACGTCGGAAATATTCGTGACGGGTAAAGGAAAGGAACGAGCGCGAATCGGTGATCATTCCCACAAAACGCGAAAGCAGACCGGTAGCCGAAAGCGCATCGAGTTGGAGTTCCATGCCGTTTTTTTGGTCAAGAAACCACCAACCGGAACCAAACTGGATCTTGCCGGCGAAGGTGCCGTCTTGAAACGCCCCGGCAAGACACGCAAATAAATAGTTGTCTCGCGGGTTGAGATTATAAAGCACGATTTTTGGAAGCGCTCCTTCACGGGCTAGCGCGTCAAGATAAGTCACAAGCGCAGCACCTTGGGGTGTGTCGCCTATCGTGTCGAACCCGGAATCTGGCCCGAGGTTTTTCAACATGATGCTGTTCGTATTTCTGAATGTGCCCAAATGCAATTGCTTGGTCCAGCCTTTCGCCGCATCTAGCTGGCCGAAAAACACCATCAGATAAAACGAGAATTTCTCCTTCTCCTCCGCAGTGGCGGCCTTGCCTGCACGGGCTTGGTCGAAAATCATCGCAGCCTCCACATCTGAACAATGAAGAGCGGGAACTCGATCAAGCCCGTGATCGGAACAACGGCCACCCGCATCATGAAAATTATCATGGCGCGTCTGCAGCGCTTCAAGTAAATCACACAAATGCGTGATCGGCGTGTTGGTGACCCTTTCGAGTTTTTTTAACCATGAATTTAGCATTTCGGGATTGTCCACAAGCAAGGCTTTGTCAGGACGGAATGTGGGCACCACGACGGTGTCGAGATCCGATGCGGCAATGGCCGCGTGATCGTCCAAAGGATCCGCCGGATCATCCGTGGTTCCCACCACCCGCACATCGAATTTTTTAAGCAATCCGTGAGGCGAGAAGGTTGCTTCGGCGAGTTTCTCGTTGGCGCGTTCCCAGATTTCGTCCGCGGTGTCTGGACCGAGCAGCAAATCAATGCCGAAGTAGCGCTGGAGCTCGAGGTGAGTCCAATGGTGAATCGGATTGCGCAGAGTATATGGCACGGTTTCGGCCCATGCTTGGAATTTCTCTCTCGGGGTAGAATTGCCGGTGATCAGTTCCTCATCCACTCCGTTGGCCCGCATCAAGCGCCATTTGTAGTGATCGCCTCCAAGCCAGATTTCTGCTAGATCGGCCCATCGGTGATTCGTGGCGATTTCTCGGGGAGACAGGTGACAGTGGTAATCAATGATCGGCTGGCCACTCGCCACCTCATGGAAGAGCCGACGGGCCATGGGTGAGTGCAGCAGGAAATTTTCGTTGATGTAGGCCATTGCTTGAACATCTCAACATCGAAACCGACGCGTTCCAAGTGTGAAATTTTGGAAATTCGGGCATTGCGGGGCGGAATGTGATAAGCCACGCTCTGCACATCAACGCTTACGCGTCCTGAATCCATCCGATGCTTTCCACTGATTCACTGCTTGCCGATTTTCCCATCCTCGATCAAACGATCCAGGGACAACGATTGGTTTATCTGGACAATGCCGCCACCACGCAGAAGCCGATGGCGGTTTTACTGGCGTCCCGCCATTATTATGAGGCGATCAATTCCAATATCCACCGTGGCACCCATCGGCTCGCTCGTGCGGCGACGGACGCCTTTGAGAAAGCGCGCGAGACAGTTGCGGCGCACCTAAATGCAGCATCCTCCAAGGAGGTGATTTTTACATCAGGCACCACTGGTGGCATCAATTTGGCAGCTGATATCCTTGCGTTATCGGGCCGCATCGGCCCTGGCGACCAAGTGCTCGTTTCCACTTTGGAACATCACTCGAATATCGTGCCGTGGCAAATGCTTTGTCAACGCACGGGTGCCAGCCTTAAGGTGATTCCCTGTCAGGACGATGGCGCTCTGGACCAGCATGGTTTCAATGAAATGTTAGATGGCCCGGTGAAAATCCTTGCGTTGACATGGATTTCCAATGCTTTTGGCACCGTCAATCCGGTCGTTGAAATGACTCGGTCAGCGCGGGAGGCGGGTGCGATCGTGCTGATCGATGCAGCTCAAGCCATTGCCCATTTGCCTGTGGATGTGCAGGTGCTTGGCGCGGATTTTGTCGCGTTTTCCGGCCACAAAATTTATGCCCCCACTGGCATCGGCGTGCTGTGGGGCCGTTCTTCGCTACTCAATGAACTGCCGCCATGGCAGGGTGGGGGGGAAATGATCCGGGAAGTCACATTTCAGCATACGACTTATAACGAGCTCCCATTCAAGTATGAGGCTGGCACGCCTAACATTGAGGGGGCGATCGCGCTGGCCGCCGCCATAGACTATGTGAATGGAATTGGAATTGACGTCATTCGTGTCCATGAAAACAAGTTGATTCACTCAGCTTCAGACGCGCTCAGTAGCATAAAAGGCCTTCGCCTTTACGGTCCGGAGGATCGTTCGGGTTCGCTGTCATTGACCATTGATGGGCTTCATCATTATGATATCGGGACTTTGTTAGACAATATGGGAGTTGCTGTACGCACGGGCCATCATTGCTGTCAGCCGCTGATGGCTCGGTTCGGAACCACTGGCACCGTTCGGGCCTCGTTCGCCCTGTATAACACTTTGCGGGACGTGGAGTCATTCGTCGCGGCCATTGAAAAATCTATCATGATGCTTCGTTAGAAGCACTAGGACTTTCTCTTTTGTTTCAATAATTACCAATCATTCCCCATGAACATTCTCCTTGGAATTTCTGGATCTATCGCCGCATATAAGGCTGCCGATCTTGCGTCACAGTTGGTCAAGCAAGGCCACCGGGTGCATGCGGTGATGACGCGTGCCGCTGTTGAGTTCATCACGCCGCTTACTATTCAGACGCTCACCCGTCAGCCTGTGATTGTGGCGTTTGACAATGACAAATCATCATGGAAGCCCGGCCATATTGATTTGGCGGATCAAGCGGATTTGTTTCTAGTGGCTCCGGCTACGGCGAATGTGATCGCCGAATTTGCCAATGGACTGGCTTTGGACCCCTTGTCCTCCATGTATTTGGCGCTGCCGCGAACCACGCCCGTGCTGATTGCTCCGGCGATGAATCATAAGATGTGGCTGCATCCGGCGACACAGCGCAACGTCGACCAACTCAAACAGGACGGGTGTATCTTTGTCGGCCCTTCTGCCGGCGACCTCGCCTGCGGTTACGATGGAATAGGTCGTTTGTCTGCGGTGGATGAGATTCTTGAGCGTGTTGCGGCATTTTTTGCAGTTTAAATTTGAGAGAGTGAGCGGGTGAAAATCGATGCGATTCCGGGCCCTAACACTTAGTTTTTGGCTCGGCCGATTTGCCGCTCAGCCGATTCCTTTTTGCAAATTTCCAGGCACCGTCCTTGCGTTTTTCACCGACCTCATCCCACCCCAAAACGCGCCAGACCCCACCCCCGCGAACGGGGGTGGGGTCGGGCGGAGGGGGTGGGAGTGATCCCACAAATGCCGCAATATCAATGCTTTGCAAGCTTCTAACGGAGGCTCAGGAGGCAATTTCCCACAACAAATCAAGCAAATCGTTGACATCGGGGGCATCCTCGATGGAACCGAAGAAACGTCGCAAAACAAAGGGGACCGTGATCATCGGCAGGTGTGCCGCGACGGTCCGTATCTACCCCATGATCCGCAAGAACGGCTACCCGCAGAACACCGTTTGCTGGAAGGAGGGTGGCCGGCGTCGGATGCGCTGCTTCGCCTGCCTCGACGAAGCGAAGATGGTCGCCCAACAAATCAGCGTGAGGCTGGAGCGGGAGCTTCGGGAACTGATGGCCGGGGCATGGACAGCGATGAGGGCGGCACTCGACGCGGCGGCTCATCTTGTCACGTTGGCAGCCGGCGGCACGGATGCCGTCATGAAACTCCCGTTCGCCCGGCGACACCTGCACGAACTGGCGCGGTATCACTCAGGCCCGCCACTCCCGGCCACCTCAGAATCACGCATGGCCCACCTTAGCGACGCATGGCGCGACATCGACGCAGCGGTTGCGGCGGTGCCGGAGATCAAGTTGGGGATCTATCAGAAATAGGCATGCATGTGGGCATGATTTATTGCGTCACGATTTGTGCGGACTCAGGATCATAGCGACAATTCTCAATTGAACCGTCCATGAGATGCTGAATAGCATCTTGAACCGCAGTAATGGGAACTAGGAACCACTCTTGCGGTTCGACGCCCAATCCAAAGCGGTCTTTCAATTCCAGATCGAGGCGGGCGGGTGCGAGGAAACGGTGAAGAAGTCGTTCTAATCGGACTCGGTCAAGATTGGCCAGTTTGTAGGTTTCCACGATCTCAACTGCTGCCAGAAGGAACGTCGGATCCTTCTTTGCGTTGGCGATTCTTCGCTTCACGTCCCCTCCGGTCACTCCGATTTTGTGGATCACTGCTCGATTTGCGGCGATGAATGGATGCTCGGAGCAGCTCCTGAGGACGTAAATGAAACCTGTGAGGGAATCATCCTCATCCGCGTTTTGCGAGAACAGGGGGCCGTGGTCCGGCGTGGTTATTCGGCGGCTCGCTTTGTCTTTGTATAAGGCACGCTGGAAAGAGCGGATCAGCAGGTCACTTTCCGTGCCGTTGTCGTAGATGAGGCGCAGCCGCCGGTCCGGGCGGCCATAGTCGCTGATGAACTTCTCTCCAACCGTGGCGACAAATACCTTCTGGCCGTCCAGGATGAACATCTCACCTTCGTTGACATCGGCGTTTTCCTGAAACTTGATGGTGGTCCTTGCTCCGGTTTCGAGATCCCGCTGGATCTTTTGGAAGATCGGTTTGAAATCCTCGAAGTCCTCGCAGCGCGTACGCTGGGCGATTTCCTCGGCGGCGCGGATTTCTTCCCTTGAGCGGACATGGGTCAAGCGGGTGATGTCGTTTTCCGGTGATGAGTCGTCCACACCCAATTCTGCCAGCAGTGCGGCATCAGAACTGGCTGCCTCCTCGCGCACGACCGTTGGACCCCAATCGATAGACAGCAATCCGTGGGAATCCATCCCCGCCAGCAGAGTCCTGCATTCCAGCGAATTCCTGATGCTCTCCAGTCGCACGGCATAAATCCGCTCGAAGATATCCGCTGCCGGATCATTGGTCGGAGCTTTTCCATACTCTTCCACGAAGCGCACGATTTCCTCAAACCCGGCGATGATCCGCTGCTCACGCGGTGATCGTCCGGCGGACGACTCGTCAGTGGTGTCCACTCCCAATTCATCCAGTAGATCCAGATCCTCGTCTGTGACTCGGTCAGCCATTCTTTTCCTCCTTGGCCTTACGTTGCAGGAAAGCGATGCCTTCCGCCATCCGTTTTTCCCATGGATCGACAGCCGTCAGGGATGGTAGGCGGCCTTTTTCCGCTTTGAAACGGAGCGCCCGCTTGGCGAGATCGCGCGCCTCATCCAGCGTGATCGATATGCGCTTGCTGGCGATGACTTCCGCGACCTGTTTCAGCCGCTCTTCAGTCATCGACTTGGAGAGAATGGCGTAGGCCTCGCTGAAAGGATTGATCCGGTCGATCAGATCGATGTCCAACTCCGTGACCGAAAGCGCGAACTTCCGTATGCCGTCGATGAGGGCGGTGTTGCGGCTTGGCTCGCCCTCGTCGCTGGGTTCGGTGATTTCCTTCTTGGCCTGTTGGATGATGTTGAGGGCCGCCACGGCGTGCTGGCGCACCGCTTCCTGATCCTCTTCATCGAGATGGGGAAACTTGTCCCTCACGATTTTGCCCATGCGGACTTGGGTCAATTCCTCGGGGACCAATTCCTCGTCAAACAAGCCCCGCTCCAGTGTCCGCTTGTCCTGCACGAAGGCCGTCACGATTTCATTGAGGTCCTCGCGGCAAATGCGTTCCGCCTCGGCGGTTTTTGGCTCCGCCAGTCCCTTGATCTCCATCTGGATCGCTCCGGTCTCACGATTCACACCGACATTGCACTTGTCCGGATCATATCCGCCTTCTCCGTAGTCGAAGCCCTCCTGCGGACCGCTTTCCGGGTGCTTCGGCTTGAAATCAAAACGCGGTGCCAGCACCTGTTCCATCAGCAGGCTGGCGGCGATGGCCTTGAGTGTATCGTTCACGGCTTCGGTGACGGCGCTCTCGGTGGCATCCGGTTCCGCGATTAGATTCGTGAATCGCGCTTTGGTTTTTCCCGGTGCATCGCGGGTGGCGCGGCCGATGATCTGGATGATCTCCGTCAGACTGGAACGATAGCCGACCGTTAGCGCATGCTCGCACCAGATCCAGTCGAAGCCCTCCTTCGCCATGCCCAGCGCGATGATGATATCCACATGGTCGCGGTTGTTCTTCTGCGCCGGATCTTTCAGCGCTGCGGAAACGTGGTCGCGCTTGGTGGGATCGTCATCCACCAGATCGGCGATTTTAAGGGTTCGGCCACCCGGCGTTTTCACCAGATGGAAGCCGGTCACGGGGTCGGTTCCCAGCCATTCACCAAGTTCTCCGATGATGTGATCCACCTCCTTGATCTTGTCCTTCGTGCTTTCCCGCGAATTGACGTTAGGAATGTGAAGAATCGTTTTCTCCTCGGGATTCAGCACGCTGAGAATTTCATCCGAGTAGCTTCCGGAATAGAAATAGTAACCGATGTCCAGTTGCTTGAGATGCTCGTATCCGCTGAGTTGCTCGTAATAGGTGTAGGTGACCGTGTCAAAGCGGGCTTCGTCCTCCGGATGGAGCACCGCTTCCGCATCACCGCGGAAATACGAACCGGTCATGGCGACAAGGTGGGACTTGTCGCGAGTCATGAACTGGCGAACGTGTTCTCCCAGCCGGTTGTCCGGATTGGCGGAGACGTGGTGGAATTCATCCACAGCGATCAGCCGCTCATCGAATGCCTCGACACCGAAACGATCCACGGCAAAACGGAAAGTGGCGTGGGTGCAGACAAGAACCCGGTCGCCGCTTTCCAGAAAAGCCTTCACCGCATCCACCTTGCCGCCGTTGTCGCCGCCCGGTGCGTTGCACAGGTTCCAGCGTGGTTCGACTTTCCAATCCGACCAGAAACCAAACTCGTTGAGCGGTTCGTCCGCAAAACTCGCGCCGATGGTTTTTTCCGGCACCACGATGAGTGCCTGCTTGAGTCCCTGATTCTCCAGCTTGTCCAGCGCGATGAACATTAGCGCGCGGCTCTTGCCGGAAGCGGGTGGCGACTTGATCAGTAAATACTGCTCGCCGCGCTTTTGATAGGCGCGTTCCTGCATCGGGCGCATGCCGAGTTCATTAGGACGTATGGAGCGTCCGTCGCCAGAGTAGGTGACGGAGACGGAGGGGATGGAGTGCGGGGCTTGGCTCATGATATGGAGAAGGGATTTTTAATCCCTCTGCGGAGGATAGGTCTTTTCATTGGCTTGCTCGGGTTGTGAAAGGGATTGCAAATCCCTTCTCCTTATTTGTGTCGGTCTTGCTCTTTAGAATCGTTTGCCAGTTCGCGTTCGATTTGCTCGATGCTCGGCAGGCTGGTTTGCAATTCTGCGGGCAGGGATTCCACCAGTTGGTATTCCGCGACTCCCAGCGGCTGGTCCTTGCCGCGCAGGGCGTATTCCGCCACCACCTTGTTTTTCGTTTTGCACAGGAGCAGGCCGATGGTCGGCCCGTCGTCCGGGTGCTTCACCTGGGCATCCACCGCCGTGAGGTAGAAACTCAGTTGCCCGAGATGCTCCGGCTTGAATTTCCCGGCCTTCAGTTCGATCACCACGTAGCAGCGCAGCTTCAGGTGGTAAAAGAGCAGGTCGATGAAAAACTCGTCGCCACCCACATCCAGCAGCACCTGCCGTCCGACGAAGGCGAATCCCGCGCCCAGTTCGAGTAGGAAGTCGGTGACGTGCTTCACCAGTGCGTGTTCGATCTCCCGTTCCTGCGCTTCCTCGCCCAGCCCGAGAAAATCGAAGCGATAGGGATCCTTGATCGATTCCCGTGCCAGATCAGACTCCGGCTTGGGCAATGTCAGGGCGAAGTTCGTCACCGCCGCACCGCTGCGCTCGATCAAGCGGGATTCGATCTGCATCACCAGAATGTTGCGCGACCAGTTGTGCTCGATGGCTTTCCGGGCATACCAGAGGCGGTCTTCACGGGTTTTGAGTTTATCCAGAAGCACACAATGGTGGCCCCAAGGCAATTTGTGCAGCAGCTCTTGCACAAATGATCCACCATCTGGTGGACAATTGCCGCCCTCCAATTGTGCAGCAGCTGTTGCACAAATTCCGGATTGCGTCCAAGCCTCGGCAAAAGACCGCATGTATTTCAAGTTGCGTGGTGAAAATCCCTTCATCTCGGGAAAGTTCGCGCGCAAATCCTGCGCCAGCCGGTCGATTACCTTGGCCCCCCAGCCTTGTTGGTCCTGATGGTCCAGGATCGCTCTGCCGATTCTCCAATACAGTGACACCAACTCAAGATTCAGCGCTTGCGCGGCACGTTGCTGAGCCTCGTGAATCTGCTTTTTGATATCGCCCAGCCAGTCGGTATAACCGGCGGGTGGCGGCGTCAAACTTGTCGGCATTTCTGTTCCGTTGTCGTTCATCGTATGGAGAAGGGATTTTCAATCCCTTTGCGGAGGATCGGTCTTTTCATTCATCGACTCTGTTTGTGAAAGGGATTGAAAATCCCTTCTCCACAGCTCGTAGCTTCCCAATGATAGTTTTTCCGGGTTCTTAAAAATGTAATTTCTCGTCCATGCAAATTGCTTCTCACTCCGGATCAGTCTGTCCCAATACTCCCGCTGCCAGAGGCTGCCTGTATTTCCCAGCAGCTTGTTGATCTCCCTGGCGGTGAACCTCTTCCATGTTTGCAGGATCGATTCCAGCTTGTTTTCACCGAGCGGGTGGAAAAGCACGTGGACGTGGTTTGGCATGATGACGAAGCTGTCCAAATGATAGCGCTCTCCGTGGAAGTGGAGCAAAGCGTCGGAAACGATCTTTCGACAGGACTCAAGGGCTAAAACACATTTACCGTGCGCGTCGTCCAGCACTTGCTCGAAGCCAAGGGTGAAGCGGCGGCTGTGTTCCTTTTGTTCCGCTTCGTCCCATGGCTTCGGGTGGTTCGCCTCCCAGATCGTCTTTTGTTCGCTGAGTCTTTCCACCACGGATTTCGGAAGCGAATCCGCCAGCCGCCATGTCACGAAAATCCACGTTTCCCCCTGCTGCCAGTGCGGCAGGTTCACCGTGTGTTGCTCGATAGGCTTGTGGGGGTTCAAAAACATAAGGAGAAGGGATTTGAAATCCCTTTGCGTCGTTCCGGTCTTATCATATTGGCGATGCTTCTGGAGGGGAAGAAAGGGATTGCAAATCCCTTCTCCTTATTTCGTCATCTTCGTGTAAAGTTCGAAGAGCTTTTCGAGGCGCTCGGTGTCGTTCTTGAATCGGCGGCCGAGGTAGATGCGCTCCAGCGTCTCGTCGTTGCGCTCGTGGGCCTCGCGCAGGTTGGCGGGCATTTTTGCCGGATCGTAGAGATCGGCGATAGTCGCGGGGAAATGGGACTCGCGCGCCAGCAGGATGTCCTCCGCGCAACGGGTGAGGTCGGTCTTGTTCTGCTCGGTGAGATTGGGCACGGGAAAGGTGTTCCAGCCGAGGGTGTTTGAGTAGCGGTAATCGGTTTTGAGCTTTCCGCAGACAGTCCCAATCCAGACGAGGTGAATGCGGGAGGTGATCAATGCCATATTCCAAAGGGGGGCATCGTAAATCACCGAAGCAAGATTAGAAACGACCGTAGAATCCCCAGTCAGCTCGCATGGCAAATATTCACGCCTTTCTGACGATACGTTAGGCACAGCAATTGCAGGCTTGGAAGAATGAGGAGCAAAGACAAAGCGGTGTGATGAGTCGGCATTATCATTAGCCTGCTTCCCCCTGCTTACAGAACGAAACGCTTCCACATCCTGTATGCGCTGCCTGATTGGCCCCATGCCCAATGCCAACTGCAAATCGGCATTTTTAATCCATATGCACCACCGCCCCCCACCATTGATAATTTCCTTTGATCCAACATAGCGCTTCATGAACCGGATCGCCTCTGGAGAGTGATGAAGGATAGATAGTTTTTCTTCTTCCGTTACAATCAGCTTGCCATTGTCCGTTGGTTTGTTTCCCGACTGCATGATTCCAACTTCGGAAAGTGCACGCGTCCTTTTGCTAACGATCACGGAATCTGTAGCCACAAGATAGGGGCTAATATTTGGGACGACGCGTCTGGCCTCACCGTCAAACAACTGCCGAGACAATGAAGGGTTAGTGGTAAGGCCAAGAATCACACAGGTTACAGCCGCCTTGTTGCTGGCAAGGTTGCTCCACAAAAATGACGTGTGAGCGAAGCTCAAAAAATTGCCATTCGAAAAAACAAGAGGCCATAACATTGCAACCTGTTCGCCTTGGCAGATTGAATTCGTAGTGACGAAAGCACTCGAAGCGCCCGTTATCCTATTGAATTTCGCTGCTTGAAGAATGAAGGCGGCTACGAAATCAAGATCCTTATACTTTTTGAGAACCGATGAAAAGACATCAGCCATGTTCCGTTTTTGTTCGGAAGACTGATTGACACTTCCTTGGTA
>CAIYYV010000344.1 GCA_903930425.1 Akkermansiaceae bacterium
AGGAGAATGACCAGGTGTTCAAGACACGGCGCGAGAAGTTCAACGCGGTCATATCAAAAATCGAGGAATCGCACACCAAAGGCCAGCCGTGTCTGGTTGGCACCGCCTCTGTCGAGTCATCCGAAACCCTAGCGCGCATGCTCAAGCGCGCCAAAATCCCGCATTCAGTGCTCAATGCAAAATTCCACGAGCAGGAGGCGGAGATTGTCTCGCTTGCGGGCCAATTGGGAGCTGTCACGGTTTCGACCAACATGGCCGGGCGTGGCACTGACATCAAATTGGCACCCGGCGTGCCAGAACTCGGCGGCTTGTTCGTCATCGGCACCGAACGCCACGAATCCCGCCGCACCGACCGGCAACTTCGCGGCCGCTGCGCCCGCCAGGGTGACCCGGGTCGCTCGCAGTTCTTCATTTCGTTTGAGGACGATCTGATGCGCAACTTTGCGGCAGCCGATCGCATGACGGCGATGATGGAACGCTTTGGGATGAAAGAGGGGGAGGCCTTAGAGCACTCATGGCTCAACAAATCGGTTGAAACCGCGCAAAAACGCGTTGAGCAGCGGAATTACACATGGCGCAAGCGCGTGCTGGATTTTGACGACGTGATGAACATGCAGCGCGAGGT
This sequence comes from Akkermansiaceae bacterium, assembly GCA_903930425.1. GTDB lineage: Bacteria > Verrucomicrobiota > Verrucomicrobiia > Verrucomicrobiales > Akkermansiaceae > Luteolibacter. The sequence goes on from CAIYYV010000344.1 coordinate 626, forward strand.
GGTTTATGGTTACCGCAACGAGGTGCTGACCACGGAAGTGCCGCGCGATCTCGTTACTGAGATCATCGAGGAAACCATTCCCGCGAAAGTCCGTCAGTTCGTCAACGATCAGGACGATAAAAAACCGTATTACAATGACCTGCTTCATTGGGTCAATGCCACCCTTCCTGTGCGCGTCACCCCCGAGGATTTCACCGACAGTCCGAATGAGGATGCCATCTCCACCTTGCTGGTCACCCGAGTGAAAGCAGCCTATGAAAGGCGCACCGGATCGTTGCCGATGGAGGTGTTAGACCAGGAAGAGCGGCGCATGGTGTTAGTCGCGATCGACAAGCAATGGCAGGAGCATTTATATAACATGGATGCGCTGCGCGAAGGCGTGGGCCTCCGCGCCCAGGGCCAAAAGGACCCACTCATCGAATATAAAAATGAGGCCTACAATTTGTTCGTCACGCTGATGGACGCCATCAAGCAGGACGCCCTGCAAAACCTGTTCCGCTCGGCGTCCAACCTCGAGGCGTTTCTCAAGCAACTCCACAGCCAGCCGCAACAACTCCAAGGCGGCGAGGAGGCACTCTCCCGCGACCACCTCGCAGTGGCAGGCCGCTCCGGCAACTTCGACCCCGCCGCCGCACCTTCACCCGAGGGAACCCACCTCAAGCTCAACCTGCCCAAGCGCAAACCCAGTTTCTCGATCGAAACCACTGGCCGCAACGCCCCCTGCCCGTGCGGCTCCGGAAAAAAGTTCAAGCAATGCTGCGGCCGCGAGGCGTGACTTTTCCACCCGCGCAAGCACCACATCGCATCGGTCGCGCACAAGAGTCGGCCGTGGAGGATTTTTCCGGCTGTAACTGCGCCGGATCCGGCATAGGATCAACGCATGTTCGCGGTCACTCTCACCGAAATGCTTGCCGCAGAGGCCGCCGCTATGGCTTCAGGCTGTACGGAAGAACGGCTCCTTGATCACGCGGGCGAACGCCTCGGACTCGCAATCGGCAGGTTTTTCCAAAATCCCGGCACGCTCACCGGCTACCTCGGGAAAGGCCACAATGCTGCGGACACCCTCGTCGCCCTCCGCATCTTGCGTGATCAATTCGGCTGGGAAATCGCCACCCGAAACGCATTCCCCATCGACCATTGCGCGCCACTCACCCAAAAAAAATGGCGGCAACTCGGCCTCATTGCCCCGCTCGAAGCCCCTCCGGATTGGCGCGACTTAAAAACCCCTCACGTGTTGTTAGACGGTCTGCTCGGGAGCGGCTCACAGGGTGCCTTGGCCGGACCCCTCCTCTCGCTCGCGCAGGAAATGGAGTGGTTCAGACAGCACACGGGTGCCCGCGTCGCCGCAGTCGATTCGCCCTCTGGAATCGATATGCATACCGGTCTCGCTTCCCCCGGATCCGTCGTGGCGGATATCACCTTCATGATTGGAAACGCGAAGTCGTGTTTGTTAGAGAGCAGTGCCGCCAATTCCACCGGCGCGCTCGCCTTGGTGCCTGTGGAGGTTCTCACGGCGTGCGGCACGAGTGGCCTGCGGCTGATCGCCCCACAAACGATGGACTTCGCCAAATCTCCCCGGCCCTTCGATTTCCATAAAGGCACCGCGGGTCGCGTCGCCGTCCTCGCTGGATCCTCGCGTTACCCCGGCGCGGCCGTTCTCGCAGCTATCGGGGCCCTGCGCGGCGGGGCCGGACTCATCACCCTGCATGTCCCGGCTCAGGCCGCCGCCGTCATCGCGGCCCGGTGCCCGCCGGAAATCATCGTCCGCGCCTACGCCTCCCTCCGTGAATTGTTAGACTTCAATGATTGCAACGCCTGGGTCATCGGCTGCGGATTGGGCGACCTTGATAGCTCGTCGGCTGCGGCCTTGCTGGATCTCATCACCCAGGCATCCGCCCCGGCCGTGATCGATGCCGATGCCTTGAACCTCATCGCCCGGTCCGGTAAGATCCGCATTCTAACAGACAGACATATCGTCACCCCGCACCCCGCAGAATTCCAGCGCCTGGCTCCCGATCTTGCAGGCATAGCCAGGGAATTGGCGGCCCGCGCCTTTGTGAATCGCAGCCCCGCCACGCTTTTGCTCAAGGGTTGCCGCTCTCTCGTCACCCGTTGCGGCCAAGCGCTCTATTGCAATGCCACCGGCAATCCCGGAATGGCCACGGGCGGTCAGGGCGATCTGCTGGCCGGCGTCATGGGTGCCCGCCTTGCCACTGGGCAATCACCAGTCGAAGCTGCCGCGCTCGCCGCGTGGCTCTGCGGACGCGCTGCCGAAATCGCCCTCCATGATCGGTTCGTCTCTGAGGAATCCCTCACGCCAAGCGAGGTCGCTGACCACCTCGGCGCGGCCTATCACGATTGGAAAACCTCAGGAAGATAACGGATCGATCTCGCAACGGAACGCGGTCTTCCCTCGGGCGCTGGTGCGAATTCTCCCCGGCGCTGGGGTTAATTGACCGCGACTGCGGAAGATCCGGTCTCACCCGTGCGAATCCGAATCGCTTGATCCACGGTGGAAATGAAAACCTTGCCGTCTCCAATCTTGCCGGTGTTGGCACTTTTCACGATCACTGCCGCCACACTATCCGCTTGCGCGTCATCCACAACAATCTCGATCTTGACTTTCGGCAGAAAGTCCACGGTGTATTCAGAGCCCCTATAAATCTCGGTGTGCCCTTTTTGACGGCCGAAGCCTTTGACTTCGGTGACCGTCATCCCTTGAACCCCCACTTCGGCGAGGGCCTCCTTGACTTCTTCCAACTTGAACGGCTTGATGATCGCTTCAATTTTTTTCATGATCCGGTAGATGAGTGGGATGTCCTAAGCACCGACCATGCCAATTTCATGGAAATGGTCGACTGTTTTTCCAAAAGCAATCTAGCGGCTCATCACGCGCCTGACGAGCGGAAAAACCATCCCCGCCAAAAACGCCGGACACGGGCGCGATCGAATCGCCGGAGCATTCCGGCTTGCCCCACGGCCGGGAAGAAAGCACCCTCCTGTCACATGTCCGCTGTTTTTCAACACACACTTGCCGGTTCGGCCACCCTCGAAGGCTCCTCGCTCCACACCGGGCAGAAGGTTTCTCTCACTCTCAAACCCGCCCCAGAAGGCCACGGGTTCCGATTCCGCCGCATCGACCTGCCCGACCAACCATTCATCAATGCCGATGTGGAAAAAGTCCAAACCGTCGAACGAGCCACCACACTCGCCGAAGGATCCGTGAAGGTCCATACCGTCGAACACGTCATCAGCGCCCTCACTGGCATGGGCGTCGACAACGCCTTGATCGAAATGGACGCCAATGAACCTCCCATCGGTGATGGCTCGTCCCAACCGTTTGTCGCCATGATCCAACAGGTCGGCCTGCTCACCCAATCCGCCCCTCGCCGGATCTGGGAAATCCGCGAACCGATCCACCAGGAATCGGCCGACGGCACCATCCTCACCATCGTTCCTTGCAAAACCTTCCGCGTCTCGGTCACCAACGTCGGGCCTGACGGCCGCTTCACCCAGTATTTTTCCTCCGAGGTCACCCCCGCAACCTACGCCAAGGAAATCTGCAGCGCGCGAACCTTCGTCTATTACGAGGATGTCAAGCCGTTGTTAGAAAAAGGGCTCATCAAGGGGGGCTCACTGGAAAGCGCAGTCGTCATCCGCGGCAACGAAATCATGTCAAAGGAGCCCATGCGCTTCAACAACGAGTTCGCCCGCCACAAGGCACTCGACCTCATCGGCGACCTCATCCTATCCGGCGTGCGCATCCATGGCCACGTCATCGCCGTGAAACCCGGCCACGGGCCTAACACAAAAATGGCGGCAACACTCAAAACAGAGTATCAGCGCATGCGCTCCATGGTGCCCGCCGCCGTCAGCATCCCGGATGCCGAGAGCGTGCTGGACATCAACGAGGTCATGCGGATCCTGCCGCATCGCTATCCTTTCCTCATGGTCGACCGCATCGTCGATTGCCTCGGTGAAAACAAATGCACCGGCGTCAAAAATGTCACCATCAACGAACCGTATTTCGCGGGGCACTTTCCTGATCACCCGATCATGCCGGGAGTGATGCAACTTGAGGCGATGGCCCAGGTGTC
>CAIYYV010000345.1 GCA_903930425.1 Akkermansiaceae bacterium
ATAGCTGAAGGTATAATTCTGATTGCAGCGGCCGCCACCATTCCAACTCGACCACGACTCGAATCCGGTGATGTTGCATGGCGCAGCCAGATTGTAGGTAATCGTGCCATTGGAGCGGATCAATGAATAGGGGTAAGCACCCGATCCTCCATTCACGCTGGTGGGGGATCCGATGTCACCATCTGTTAGATTCGAAGTAGTCCATCCGCCTTGGGTGTCATAGTTGGCAAGCGCGACGCTAGTGCCTGGGTTGCCCGCAATCAGGTTGTTGGTGCCCATGCCCGCGAAGGCGTTGCCGCTGTTGTCAACAGTCTCGGTAAACTCGGTGGGGGTCACCGTTAGGAGTGCCGAATCGCTGGTGGCGTCTCCTGCGCTGTTGCTTGCGACCGCATAGTAATAACCCGCCTTGGCGGCATTGACCTTGAAGGTCAGCGTATCGCCAGTCGTGGATAGCAGAGTGTCGAAATTTTCTGCATCGACGAAATGCCAGGTAATGGTGGGAAGCGGAGCACCGGTGGCTGCGGCGGTGAACGTCACGTTCTCGTTGTTGAGGATCGTCTGGCTTTGCGGATGGGTGGTGAATGCCGGGGCCGTCGGGAGGGTGACGGTTAAGAGAGCCGAATCGCTGGTGGCGCTTCCTGCGGAGTTCGTCGCGACCGCGTAGTAATGGCCCGCCTTGGTGGGATCCACCGCGAAGGTCAGCGTATTGCCAGTCGTGGCCAGAGTTTGATCCACGCTGTCTGCATCCACGAAGTGCCAGGCAATCGTCGGTGCCGGATAACCCGTGGCCGAGGCGGTGAAGGTCACATTCTGGTTGGCCAAAATCGTTTGGCTTTGCGGATGGGTCGCAAAGGCCGGCACACTCGGCGCGGGGAGGCTGCCATAGACCGCCAGTTCCGTGTAGGCCGCGCCACCATTTTGCTGGGTGCCGAAGTCAAAGCGGACGCTCACGACATTGGCCAAAGGAGTGGTGAAGGCCAGCGCGACATCGTTGCCATAAGCTTGTTGTGGCAGAGGATTGTTCGCCACCGTCCACAGCGGGGTGTAGGTGGTGCCATCTAACGAATAGCTGAAGGTATAATTCTGATTGCAGCGACCGCCACCCTTCCAACTCGACCACGACTCGAACCCGGTGAGGGTGCATGGGCCGACAAGATTGTAAGTAATCGTGCCATTGTTGCCGATCAATGTGTAGGGGTAAGCACCCGATCCTCCTTCGACGCTGGTGGGGGATCCGATATCGCTATCGGTTAGATTCGCCGTGGTCCAGCCGCCGTTGGTCTCAATGCGGTTCAACGCGACGCTTGTGCCGGCGTTGCCCGCAATGAGATTATCGACACCCATCCCGGCGAAGGCGTTGCCGCTGTTGTCAAACGTCTCGGTAAAGTCGGTGGGTGTCACTGTTAAGAGGGCCGAATCGCTGGTGGCGGTTCCTTCGGAGTTCGTCGCGACCGCGTAGTAAGAACCCGCCTTGGTGGCATTCACCTTGAAGGTCAGCGTGTTGCCAGTCGTGCTCAGGAGATGATCCACGGAGCTGCCGTCCACAAAGTGCCAGGCAAAGGTCGGCAGTGGATACCCCGTGGTCGCGGCGGTGAACGTCACGTTCTCGTTGTTGAGGATCGTCTGGCTTTGCGGATGTGTGGTGAAGGCCGGGGCCTCCGGGAACGCATAAGAGGCACCGTTGATCACAAATTCCTGATAGCCCACGGCACCGTTGCCGAGCGGTTGGCTGGGAAAATTGAAGCGGACATAGCGGACATTATCCGCGAGCGGCGAGCTGTCGCTGTGAGCCACCGATACTTTGACGTTGTGCCAATTGTCTTGGCCGGCAGGTGCGGCCGTGCCCTGGGCCACCACGGCCACCACGCCGTTAGTCCAGGTTGTGCCGTCCAACGAGACGTCCACGGTGTAATCCTGGACGTAGCGGTCGCCCGGCCAGGCGGAGTAGGTTTGAATCTCGTTGATCGTGGCCGCCGCGCCCAGATCCCATGTCACCACCACGCCGTTTTGAAGCGTATTATTGCCATCATAACCCGGGATCGCGAGGGGTGCCTGGCCATCGGCGAGGCTGGCCATGTTCGTGGACCCGACGGTTCCGCTCCAACTCGGAGTATCCCCCAGGATGAGATCCTGGCTGGTATCCACGGTGAAGCCCGAGGTGCTGTAGCTCGTGGTAACTACTGGGGGCACATGGTAGTCGAGGCTGAAATTGGAAACGGTATAGCTGCCGCCCGTCGCTCCAAGCCCGAACAGGTCGTCTTTGGACATGCAGAATCCGAGGTAACCGATTTTCGCCAACGAGCCATGGCCGAGCGCAGCCACGGTCGCATCGATGTAGGGGGTGGAGTAAGTGGAGGTGCGCACTTCAGTGCCGGCACTGTTGCCCCAGGAAGCCGCAATTTTCAATCCACCCGCGACGCGTTCCATCGACAAGGTAATGGTATGCACGATATTGAGGGTGGCCGCCATGCCAAGGCCGACGTTGTTGGGATAGTTGCCGCCGATGTTCGGGGGATAGGCGCTGCCGGCAACGTTTAAACTCCCACTGTTGCAGAAATGGCTGTAGAAACCGGACACAAAGCCATCATTCGGACCGACGCTTGGAGCGTTGAGGTTCACGGCATTGGCCAGATTGCCTGCCGGGTCGAAGGTGGCGGATTTGAGCGTCAGCCCATCGGTGCCGGTGGTCGTGCTGTCCGAGCGGAAGCCCAGAATGTCGCCGCCGCCCTCGCCTGAGTCCATCTTGATATAAAAGGCCGAGTTGTTGTCAGGATTGCCCAAGCCGAAGCGAAATGTCTGGTCATCGGCCAGCAGCGCATTGTTGAACTTGAGATCAAAAGTGGCGGTGATCTTTTGCCCGATCACGGACAAGTCGACAGCCGGAAACTCCTGATAGACGGTCGGACGACCGGCTGTCTCGATGACTGTGTCCGGGGTTTTGACTCCGGTGCTGTTGTCGAGTGCATCCACATCATTGGCTGCGACCAAGGCCGTGAAGCCGGTGGAGGACTGGCTGGAAAGCACCAGGTTGCCGCTGCCGCCATAGAGGTATTGCTTGTAATCATATTCGCCCCAGGTTTCGGGGAAGGTGAACACGGTGACCGTGACGGTATATTCTTTGCTGCTGTTATCCGCAGCTGTGACGATATAATGCACCGGATCGGTGAAATCCTGAGTCGAACCGGAAGCCGGTATGCATGTTGCGCCGGAGGAAACCGAGTAGGTTGGCTTAAGGGCCGTCACATTCGTTCCAAGTGGCAAGGTGATGCTTATGTCAGTGCCCTCAATCGTGGCCGATCCATAACTCGGGAAGGTGAAAGAGAGGATGTCCTTTTCCGAAGAAAGTATGTAGTATAGGTGCGTCGTATCCGTTGGAGCGTCGTAGGTCGCCGTGTAGGTCCCGGCACCCGTTTTGTGGAACCACGCGTTGGTGTCGATGGTGGTTTGATCGCCTTTCAGATACATGTCGCCGCCGCCAAAGTTGACTTCACCCTTCGTGAACTGGAAAGCAAGCCCGGTATGACTGCTGTTGAGCGTGCCACCCGTCATGTTGAAGACCCCCGTGCCGCCTGAAAAGCCCATCCAGATTTGGCCGGAGTTGAGCGTCCCGCCCTCCAGGTTGAAGGTCCCGCTGCCATTCCGGCCCAGCAACAACGTCCAGCCGCTCTGGACAAGATTGAGTGTGCCGCCGGACAGGGTGTAAGTGCCTTGATGACTGCCGTATCCGGGCTCCATGTTATTGACCGTCAGGGAACCGCCCGTCTGTGTGACGGAGCCCGGTCCATTGCTGATCCCGATATAGAAACCGCCGTTGATGGACACGGTATCCGAGGCGCTGATGACTGGTCCGGCAATATCGATCAGAGGCTGGGCCGTGCCCGTGGGGACAACTCCACCCGCCCAATTGGCACCGTCATTCCAGGCGCCATTGGCAGGTCCGGTATATTGAATTCCCGCCTGGGCCATCACCTGGCCGGTGCCTAAAAACAACGCCGCCCCCAGCGACAAAGCGAGGGCGAGATGTTTCAGGTGATCTCCTATGTTGCTGTTTGTCTTCACGATTTTCATGATGATGCTTGGTGGTTGTTGAGAATGGTGCTGGATCGTTGAGAGAGGCAATGGATGGATTTCGAGCCGATCACAACGACTCTATGCATGCACAATGACAGGTGCTGCATCAACCCGCGTTCGATTTACGCCACATTCTTTTTTCAAACATCATTTCAGCCCGAATTCCCTGTAAGAACGACGAATCTCACAAAAATCTCACAAATGGAGGGGGGCCATAAAGCGCGGACGAAACGCGAGACACGTCTGTGCCGGGTTAAAAAAAATCTGAAATGCCAATCAGGTGGCTGGCCGCAAACACGGCGGGAGCCTCCGGTGCGGACTAACGGGCAGGATAGGGGATGGCGGGGCGGCCGATGGCCGCGCGGGTCACGTGGGTGTCAAGGATCCGGCATGGAAATTCATGAGCCGTCCATACCGCCGGTTGATCATTCACAGGAAAAGCTCATCGATCCGGATGTCCCGCAGACGCGGCGCGCGGCCGTTTACTCGATGGTGAATTCGTGGTAATGTTTGAAGAGGATCGAATTGCGGTTGCAGAGTTTCACATCGAACGAGCGGAACCAGGCGTCGATCGGGTGGCTGCCCCCTTCTAACAGGTTGTCGGGAAACTTGGCGGCGAAGCGATGCAGGGTGGTTTTCAACAAGCGGAGTTACCCCAACGACATGCGCTCGTCCATCCCGCGCCGCAACGTGCGGTGTTGAGGTCCAGTGCTAGCCCCAAAACCACTTCCCGGTTACTTCTCGTTTCAGGATGCGTTTTTGACCCTCCTACCTAACAGCCGAGATTCTCTGTAATCCCTTTATTATCAGCGTCTTATGAAGATACCCCCGTCAGGAATCGAACCTGAATTTACGGTTTAGGAAACCATCGTTCTATCCGTTGAACTACGGGGGCGTTTGGCTTTCAATCAGTTGCGCATTATTGAGCTCAAAAATCAGAGAAGTTCTATCAGAAGTTCCACCTGGTGGCTTCTTGTGCGCGGACGTTTCCTAATGTTCACGGACGTCTGGTGCAAGCGGATTTGATCTGCTAAGATCGGGCAAGCTGCTAGGAAGCCGGAAGAGCGGAGGCAAATGGAATTTGGTCGACACTGATACTGGCCACCTGCACCCGCCCATTCACGATTCGAGCCATTCTGCACTCATACTTTGGGAGCGTTCTCTGGGTTGACGAGATGTGATCACTGTGCAAATCTGTTCTTGGTGAGATGCGCTACGTCTTCCCCCGGCTTTGGTTTCCGGTCAGGTCGCGTGGATAGCATCTCGCCATTTTTCTTTGAGATCCAGCACCCGATTCCAATACAGATTCGCATGAAGCAATGGCACTATCGATGCATCCGCCTTTCTACAAATTGCTAGAAGATCTCGCCACAAGCATTCCGGTTTCGGAGGAGCTTTTGAATGCCAACCCGGAAAAGCGCGCCA
>CAIYYV010000346.1 GCA_903930425.1 Akkermansiaceae bacterium
GCCCATGGTGATTTCCCTTCACGGCAAATCCGCGAAATTTGTTAGAATCCACGCCACGCGCCCCTCGGTGATTGGGGAGCGCAAGGTTCACGCCCTATCGGAAATCGAACTCTGGTCCCAGGGCAAGAACCTGGCCCTCGGGCGTCCCGTCCAGCGCGAGTACGGGGGAGCATCCACCACGGTGATGAGTTTGACCGATGGATACAGTTCCGAGAAGCAAATCATCCCGGCCGGGACGTGGTTGTACCAAATCCGCGAGCGCGACCGGATGGAGCGCAATCTGGCACTGCTGCGGGCGGACCAACGGGATTTGGCGGCCAACAGCGAACTCAACGCCACCTGGGGTTCGGCGATGATCCTGAGTCTCACCTTTTTGATTCCGGTGTTCATGGTCGAGCGCCGGCGCCTCATCACCAAGGGAAATCTTGACCAGATCCGCAAACGCATTTCCGCAGATCTCCACGACGACATCGGCAGCAATCTGGGCAGTCTCTCGATGATTGCGCGCACCGCCCACAAACAGTTAGCGAAGCTTCATGGCCCTGCGGAAATTGTCACGGATCTCGTCGAAATGGAAACCATCGCGCGTGAAAGCGCGCTGGCCATGAGGGACATCGTCTGGATGTTGGAGCGCCAACAGGATTCCATCGGCGATCTGGTCCAGCGCATGCGCGATACCGCCGGGCGGATGTTGCGCGAGATTCCCTACACCCTGGATTGTGATTTGACCAAGACTGCGGCGAAGCTCTCGCTTGAGGCGAAACGCAATCTCTTTTTGTTTTTCAAGGAGTCGCTCCACAACGTGGTGAAGCATTCCAAGGCCGAGCACGTTGCGATCCGTTTTTGGGATGAGGGAAACCAACTGGCCCTCGAGGTGTTCGACCAGGGCATCGGCATTCCCCTCAACGCCGAGGGTCAACCGGTCGTCGTGCGCAAATTGGAAGACCGGGCGCGCCTGCTCGCCGGCCACCTGCAAATCACCTCCTCCAAGGACGGCGGCACCCGCATCCGCCTTCTGGTCAAACGCTCGCAGCTGAGCAGTCAATCCGCCATGTCATGAGCTCTGCCCCCATCACCCTCTGGATCATCGAAGATCACGAGATTTTCGCCAAACACATCCGCCGCCTCATCGATGGGGAGGATGACATGGCTTGTCCCCGCCACTTCAGCAACGCGACGGATCTCTTCGATCAACTCCAAAACTTCCCTGAACGCCCGGACATGTTGCTTTTGGATCTGGGTTTGCCGCGGCGCGACGGCCTGGAAATTTTGAATGACCTTCGCAAGATGATACCCGAGGTGAAGGTGCTCATACTCACCGCGCACGACGACCGTGAGAAAGTGTACCGTGCCATCTGCAACGGTGCCTCGGGCTATCTGCTCAAAACCGCGGACCCCGACGAGATCCTCGCCGGGATCCGCGATGTGATGCACGGCTCCTCGGCGCTGAGCAGTCCGATCGCCAAGATGATCCTCGAGGGATTCTCACGTTACGGTCCCGTCGATCAAATCGAGCCGCTCACGGCGCGCGAATCCGAAGTGCTGCGCGAGTTGGTCAAAGGATTCATTAAAAAGGAAATCGGTGATCACCTGTCGATTTCCCAGCACACGGTGGACATGCACCTACGCTCGGTTTATCGGAAACTGCACGTGCGTTCGCAGACCGAGGCGGTTTCCAAAGCCCTGCGCCAGGGGCTGGCCTAACAATCTTTGATGCGATTGGAGTTCGCAGAAAAAAGCCCTCGGTCCCTTTGACGGGCCGGGGGCGATTTTTTTGTGGGGAGAAGCGGCGGCGCTCAAGCGGGCTTTTCCTCATCGCCGGCATCCACCGAAATGGTGAGGGTGGCGCTGACTTGGGCATGGAGGCGCACGGTGACATCGGTCTTGCCGGATTTTTTGACC
>CAIYYV010000347.1 GCA_903930425.1 Akkermansiaceae bacterium
GCGGGCCTGCCGCCGATCATTCAAGGAGGCATGGGTGTAGGTGTTTCCGGTTGGCGTTTGGCGCGCGCCGTTTCCCAACAGGGCCAATTGGGGGTGGTTTCCGGCACGGCGCTCGACTTGTTACTCACTCGGCAATTGCAATTGGGCGACCTCGGCGGGCACTTGCGCCGTGCGTTAGAAGCGTTTCCCTATCCTGAGATTGCTGCGCGCATTCTCGAGCGTTATTTCATTCCTGGGGGCAAGGCCGCCGGTGCCTCGTTCAAGCCTCAGCCGATGATCTCACACGAGCCGTCCCGTTCCACGCGGGAACTCGGCATTGTTTCCAGTTTTGTCGCCATCCATCTCGCGAAAGAAGGCCATTCGGGATGCGTGGGTGTTAATTTGTTAGAAAAAATCCAGACTCCCACATTGATGGCACTTTATGGAGCCATGCTCGCGGGCGTCAACGTCGTCCTGATGGGCGCGGGCATCCCGCGGCAAATCCCCAAAATTTTGGACGATATGGCGGCCGGCAAGCCCGCCGCCATGCGGCTGGATGTGACCGATGCGAAGGAACCAGTTTTCATTCATCTGGACCCTGCGGAATTCGGTGCGGTTCCCGTGCTCACACGCCCGCTTTTTTTGGCGATCGTTTCGTCGCCGGTGCTCGCGGAAAATTTGCGCCGCAAGGCGTCCGGCAAGGTGGATGGTTTCGTCGTGGAGGGTGCCACGGCCGGTGGGCACAACGCCCCGCCACGCGGACCGATGCAGCTCACGCCCGATGGGGAGCCGATTTATGGGGATCGTGACCGGATCGAGCCATCGAAATTCGCTGAAATCGGCCTGCCGTTTTGGCTTGCTGGCGGCTATGGCAGGATTGGCAAACTTCGGGAGGCCCAAGCCACGGGGGCCATGGGAATCCAGGTGGGTACGGCCTTCGCGTTTTGCGAGGAGTCCGGTTTTGAATCCACACTCAAGGAAAAAATCCTATCGGCTGTGAAACGTGGCGATTTAAAAATCCACACGGATGCCCTCGCATCGCCCACGGGTTTCCCGTTTAAAGTCGCACAAATTCCCGGGAGCATCGCGGAGCCGTCGGTCTATCAGGACCGGGGCCGTGTGTGCGACCTCGGGGTGCTGCGTGAGACCTATCAGAAACCGGATGGCAGCATCGGTTTCCGCTGTGCTGCGGAACCCGAGGATCATTATGTCGCAAAGGGCGGGGATCCCGCTCTAACAGCTGGCCGCAAGTGCCTCTGCAACTCGCTCTGCGCATCCGCCGGGATCGGCCAGATCCGCGATGGCCAGGAGGAAGCACAGATCATCACCATTGGTGACGATCTCGACGCCGTCCGCGAGTCATTGCTGCAGGCCGGAAAAGACAGCTACACGGCCGCAGAAGTGATCGAGCGCCTGCTGGCCTGATCTCCCCTCTCGTCGCCTCAAATCTGCGCGGCGGCGGGCGGCGGAGGGTTCGCCCGGGTCCTCAGATTGAGGAGTTCCACTCCGAGTGAAAAGGCCATCGCGAAATAAATGTAGCCTTTTGGCACCTCGAAATAAAACCCTTCGGCAATGAGCGCCGTGCCGATCAGGATGAGAAATGAAAGGGCTAACATTTTGATGGTTGGATGGCGGGAGACGAATTCACTGATGGTCCCTGCAGCGAGCATCATCACGCCGACGGAGATGACTACGGCCAAGACCATGACTGAGAGTTGGTTGGCCATGCCGACTGCGGTGATCACCGAGTCCAGCGAAAACACAATGTCGATCAGGGCGATTTGAATGAGCACGCCAATGAAACTCGAGGCGTTCACCGACACTTGGTATTCCTCACGCTGCTCCATTTTGTCGTGAATTTCCTTGGTCGCCTTCCAAATCAGGAAAAGCCCGCCAATCACCAGAATCAGCCCTTTGCCGGTCATGCCGAGCCGCCCGTCGTGCTCGGCCGCTTGCGGGACCCAAGTCCAGAATGCCGGTGCCACCGGAATTTCGATGAGCACCGCCTTTAGACCCATGATCCATTTGATGGTGGCTAACAACATCAGACGTGTGAGCATCGCAAGACCCAAACCAAAAATTCTCCCGGCTTTCCGCTTTTCCGGCGGCAAGCGATCCACAAGAATCGCTAGGAAAACGATGTTGTCGATTCCTAGGACAATTTCTAACAACGTCAGTGTGGCGAGGGCCGCCCATGCGTTCGGATCGGCAAACCAATTGAAATCGAGCATAGGGAAGGGGATCAGGAGGGGATTGAAGCGAAGGTGAGCGCGCGTTGTTTCATTTGGGTGGCCATCAGGCTGAGGGCGTTGGCGCGCGTGGGGGCAAGGTGATCCTTGAGGCCGGTGCGATCGATGAATTCCATATCGGCAGTGAGAATCGCATCGGGGGTCTCCCCATCAAGAACCCTCACAAAAAGGGCGATCATGCCTTTGGTGATCAGCGAATCCGAGTCGGCCACATAGTGAATGTGTCCCTCACAACAGGAGGCGTCGAGCCACACCTGGGATTGGCAGCCTTTGATGAGATGCTCGGGCGTTTTTAAGGCGTCACTCATCGGGGGAAGTTTTTTACCGAGACCGATGACGTATTCATAGCGCTCGGTCCAATCCGGGAAGAGCGAGAGTTCCTCCAGAACCTGTTCCTGTTTTTCTGCGATATTCATGCGTGATCCAATGAGAGCACAAATCCGCGATGCCGACAAGACACAAGAGGAAATCACATCAAGTGGCGGATGCAAGCCGTTGCAATAAGCGGCCGGCCCACACGGCAAGCGGCGGCAGCAGCAAACAAAACGCCGCTAATCGCCCGCCTTCCGGGCCCATGCCCAAGGTCATTGAAAATGGCAGCAACACCATCCAATCCACAAACGGAATCCCCGCCAGCAGGTGAGAAACGCCCGCCCGATCGGCTCTGCGGGAAAACGTGCCGCAGTGACCAAGCCACAGCGCGTAAGGCAATAGACCGGCAATGCAAAACAAAAGTGGCAATGACAATAACTGATAGGAGGCAACGAACATCCACACTGCTGCTGCGGCATAACAAACGCGCGAAAGCCAGACGGACCAGCCCGATGGGCGATCGGCCGATTCATGTCTCGCACTCATGCTTAAGCCGCCGATATGACAAAATAAACCGATCGCACTGGCTGCTAGAGCCATCGTGAAAATGCCCCACGGCATCGCTAATAAGTCACCGAAACGGGCAAATCCGACAAACCCGAGCACCGGCAGCAGTGCCCGGCATAATCCCATGGCGATCACCGACCACGCGCTGCGCTTGTGAAATGCCGTGTAAAGCGCGATGCAACCGCCGATCAGCAGCGCCACCACCAAGCAGGCACCGTGAACCATTGCCGCAACGCACAAACCTAACAGGCCGAAACCCAGAGCCAATAACAGATAGAAACTCGGCGCAAACACCGCCATGGGCAGCGCCCGTTCAGGCCGGTGCACTGCATCCCAGTCGCGATCCGCCCAGTCGTTGAGAAAATTTCCCGCCAGATAAAGACTGACTCCCGCCAGCGCAAGTGAGGCTCCCAAACTCGCCAATTGGCCCTGCGCGACGGGGCTTGCCGTGGCCAGGCCCAATGCACTCCCAAGCCCGATGTTCGCGAGGACACTCGGGATATTGGCGATGCGCCCGGTGGCGCTCAGGGCTCGTAATGTTACAAATTCCCTCATCTCAGATGGCAATCGGCACGCCGGGCGCGCACTCAACAATCCATCCCAGCACCCCTCGTCTCAATTTGCGAGCCTGCAAAAAACGAAATCGTCCCGCCCGCAGTGGCGCGATCGCGCTCGTTGATTTTTCGAGCACGGCCAGTAGATTCGTGTGGCAAAAATCCGCAACTTGTCATCAAATGACTCGTAAGCGCAACGATCATTCACCGAGTGAGCCCGATGTCCGTCCATAAGAAACCTGCCAAACCCCGAATCCTGATCGTCACTCCTGAGATCACGTATTTGCCGTCCGGCATGGGCAATATGGCCCAACTCATGTCCGCCAAGGCCGGTGGCCTCGCCGATGTCTCTGCCTCGCTGGTTTCCGCCTTGTTCGAATTGGGCGCAGATGTGCATGTGGCCATGCCGAACTACCGCCGGATGTTTCAGGGGGACATCTTCAGCCTCCACGAAAAGGAATTGAGAAAATACCACGAGGTGCTTCCTAACACCCACATCCATTTGGCGGAAGATCGGATTTTCTACTACCGGGAACAAGTGTATAGCAACCACTCGAATGAATCGATGCGCATTGCCTTGGTCTTTCAGCGCGAAATCATCAATCACATCATCCCATCGGTCCGGCCGGATCTCGTCCATTGCAATGACTGGATGACTGCGCTGATTCCTGCCATGGCGCGCCGTCGCGGCATCAAGAGCCTGTTTACCGTGCATAACATCCACACCCGCCAGGTCTCACTCGCTCAGATTGAAGAGGCGGGCATAGACGCTGCCGAGTTCTGGATGAATCTGTATTTCTGCAGCCCGCCTGCAAATTACTACCATGCCCGTTCCCATGTGCCGGTGGACCTTCTGACTTCTGGCATTTTTGCAGCCCACTACATCAATACCGTCAGCCCGCGGTTCCTCTGGGAAGTCACCGAGGGTTGGCACTCTGTCGTTCCCAATTCGGTGCGCGCCGAATTGCGCCACAAATACTCCGCTGGTTGCTCCGCGGGTATCCTCAATGCTCCCGATGTTTCCTATAATCCAGCTTCCGATGACGCCCTTTACCTGAAATTCACGCCGGACAATGTCATGGAGGGTAAGGCTGCTAACAAACGCGAACTCCAGCGTGAGCTCCAACTCAAACAGGATCCTGCCGCGCCCATCTTCTTCTGGCCGTCACGCCTCGATCCCATCCAAAAAGGCCCGCAACTCCTCACTGATATTCTCTATCAACTCGTCTCCGACTATTGGGAACGCAAGCTCCAGATCGTCGTCGTCGCCAATGGCCCACACCAAAAATGGATCGAAAAAATCGTCTCCGCCTTTGACCTCCATGAACGCGTGTCCGTTGTCGACTTCGACGAACGCTTGTCCCGCCTCGCGTATGCCGGATCGGATTTCATGCTGATGCCTTCTCTTTTCGAACCCTGCGGGCTGCCTCAAATGACTGCCCCACTCTACGGCTCGCTTCCCGTCGTCCATTCCACCGGCGGACTTTACGACACCATCCGTCCACTCGATGTCCATCATTCGTCCGGCAATGGATTCAGCTTCGATCACTATGCGTCGCCGGATTTCCGCAGCGCGATCGATCGCGCCATGGCATTTCACGCTCTCCCGTCCATCACTCGCGAACGCGAAATCCGTCGCGTCATGCTCGAAAGCGCCGATGCCTTCAGCCATAAACAGGTCGCTCAACGGTATATCGCAATCTATGAGGAAATGTTAGAACGCCCGCTCGTCGAGCAACAGTCAGGTGAGGCCATCAAGGCGATCGCTGATAGCCTGGCAGCCAGCCAGATGCATCATGTGCTGCCTCATGCGGCCGTACCGTCGCAGGCGCGCCCACATTCGCCCGATAAATGACATTTCGCGCCGCGTGTGCTCAGCCCTTACCGCGATGCAAGCAATCCAACGGGACTTTCCCCGCGCTGCGGTATTGCACCGGCGTCATCTGATAGTGTCGCCGGAATTGCGTCGCAAAATACTGGCTGGAATTGAATCCCGCCTGCAGCGCGATTTCGGTCACCGAACATCCCGGATTTTTTCGGAGCGCGCTTGCGGCATGCTCTAACCGACAGTGGTTCAAATACGCCATCGGCCCGCTATTCACCAATTCCCGGCAAAGCTTGGCCATCGTAGTGATGCCCATACCGCACTGCTTCGCCATCGAGTCGAATACCCACGGCTCAGCGCTGCTCGACGGGTTCTCTGCAAGATCCTTGAGAAACAACTCCACCGTCCGACGACGCGTGATCAACTCCGCCGATTCCTCATGTTGCTGAGCCACCAAAACTTCTAACAACTCAACGAGCAGGCGATTGATGGCCACGGCGAGCCGGGAAGTCATGCGCGGTTCTTTCCAGTGCGTGACGCAGTCGGCCAAATCCCGGAACACCAGTCGCATGTGCCGGTTGGCAACCCAGACCGACTGCTCGCCATGGCGCAGTTTTTTCGTGAGTTCCGCCAGATCTCTCGGGGATAAAATCACCCATGATGGCCATATCCATTCCTGATTCGGCCGCCTGACCCCCACGTCCAAGATCAACCAATACAATCGCCCGCGGCCGATATGCGGGTCGCCTAACTTGTGCAATTGCCACGGTCGCGTGAGCGTGAGATGCCCGGCATGCAGGACATGGGTCTTGCCGTCCACGGTGAAGCCCATTCCTCCGGTCTCGAGAAATACCAGTTCCAAGCCCTCGTTCCGGTGCGCGTCCAAACCCCAATCCTGTACACCCCGGCAACTCCAGCAGCCCACATTGGTCAAGCCCGGCAGCGTGTTCAAATCCATTCGTTTTCCCGGGTAGTAGCCCTTTGAGATGGCATGCAGCTGGATTTTCCCCTCGCGCATTGCCTTCAATTGCGGCGCGCAAGTGTCGATTTCGAGGCGGTCCTCTCCCATTTGATAAATCGGTGGCGGAAAGTTTACTCTCACGCGATGTTCAATATCGTTCGCCGCAAGAATATGCAAGCCCTCGCGTCCTGGTTTCTGTATGATGTGCTGCAGTGGTTAGAAATCACACACAAGCCCCACGCCTCAGTCGCCTAACACCCCAACCCAAACAACTTCTATCATGACCATCAGCACCCTCGATTGGGCCATCGTTGTCATTTACCTCGTCGGGGTGGTCGGGCTCGGGTGTTGGGCCGGCGCGAGCGCCAAAAAAAAAGGCCAGCGCAAAGGGGAATCTGTTGCGGGCGATTATTTCATGGCCGCCCACACCTTGAAATGGCCCGTGATAGGACTCGCGCTGTTTGCGACTAACATCTCCTGCGTCCACCTCGTCAGCCTCGCCCAGTCCGGCTACGACACCGGATTGCTCAATGGAAACTTCGAGTGGATGGCCGCCTTTACCCTGATCCTCCTTGGATTTTTCTTCGCACCGTTTTATCTGAAATCCAAGGTCGCCACTCTGCCTGATTTCCTTGAAAAGCGCTACTGCCGTGAGTGCCGCGACTGGCTGGCATTTGTTTCGATCATCGCCGCCATCATCTTTCACATTGCCTTCCCGCTCGCCACAGGTTGGTTGATCCTGCACGACATCTTTGGCATCGAAAAATGGACCTGCATCGTCCTGATGTGCGCTCTCACTGGCATTTACACCGTGGTCGGGGGGCTTGCTGCCGTCGCGATCACCGAGACCATCCAGACGGTTGTCTTGCTGTTAGGTGCTTTCGTCATCACTTGGTTCGCCTGGCAGAAAACCGGCGGATGGACCGGCATGACCGCCACGCTCGACACCGCCAACGCCGCTGCGAGCGGGCTCACCGACGGCAAACTCCTGAGTATGTTGCGGCCGCACGGCGATTCGAGTGGCATGCCATGGTATTCGATTTTCCTCGGTTACCCGGTGCTTGGCATTTGGTATTGGTGTGCGGACCAAACGATTGTCCAGCGGGTGCTCGGTGCCCGCAGTGAGAATGACGCCCGTGTGGGGTCAATCTTCTGCGCGCTGATCAAGATTCTTCCGGTCTTCATCTTCATTGTCCCCGGATTGATGCTTTATACCGCCATCAAACAAGGCCGCCTCGAGGGGGTCTCACAAGTCCGCGTCGTGCAGACGCTCGATGAACTTGCTGGCAAAAAGGAAGTGGTGGTCGCCATCACCGGCGACACCGGCGGCAACCCAATCGCCCCGCTCCGTGTGCCACAAGGCGATTCCATCGATCTATCACAACTTCCCATCAAACCAGTCGGCAAAGAATGTGCCATCATCCTCGGCCCCGGCATACTCGCGAAAAAGAATGCCGATGGCCAGGTGCTGGTGCCGCCGGGTGTGAGTCCCTATCAGTCGAAGGAAGTCTATGCGGTCATGATCCGCAAGCTGCTGCCCGTGGGTGTGTTGGGTGTGCTCGCCGCCGCGCTGATGGCTGCCCTGATGGGCAATCTCTCAAGCGCCTCGAACTCGATCGCCACGATGGTCAGTTATGATATCGTCAAGCGCTTCCGCCCTGCAACCAGCGACAAGCAACTGGTCTTCATCGGCCGGATTGCTACACTGCTTGCCATCTCATCGGGGATCGCCCTTGTGCCGCTGTTAGACCGATACGAGAGCATCTTTAACGGCGTGAACGACATCATCGCCCACATGGCGCCGCCAATCACCTGCGTCTTCGTATTGGGCGTTTTTTGGCCTGCGGCGTCGGCGCGCAGTGCCAAGTGGACGATGTGGTTGGGTTCCCTCATGGGAGTTGCGGTGTTTGCCGCAAAAACCCTCCATCTCTGGAAACCCGACACCTTTTCGTGGGTGCATCCGTTTCTCTATGAAACTCCGTTCATGATGATGGCCTTCTCTATGTGTGTCGTCTGCTTCATCCTCCAGATCCTCTTCACCACCGTCATGCCGAAACTCGCCGATGAAGACGCCCAACACCTCTACTGGCCACACCCGCTGGATGCGCTCAAATCGCCCGGTTGGCCCGGCCTAGGAAACTACAAGGTGCTCGCCGTCATTGTCATTGTTGCCATGCTCGCGCTCTACACCGTATTCCGCTAACAAAAATACAAACCCCATGAAAACTCGAATCGCCGCCCTGTTGATTGCCGCATTCACCATCTCCTGTGCTCCCACCCGCGTCCAGCGCCACGCCTGGGTCACCGGCCTCAAGCCGCAAAAAGCCGATTATTACCGCAAGCTCCACGCCGACCCATGGCCTGCTGTCAATGCCAAGCTCACCGATTGCCATATCCATAATTTCTCGATCTACGAGCGCGAGATTTCTGGAAAAACCTATCTCCTCGCCTACCTCGAATACACCGGCAGCAACTTCGACGCCGATATGAAAAAAATGGCCGCCGATCCTGAAACCCAGCGTTGGTGGAAGGAGACCGACCCTTGTCAGTCGCCGCTCCCGGACGCGATCGCCAAGGGAAAAATCTGGGCCGACACCAAGGAAATCTATCACCTCGATTGAAAGTGAAATCATGACCTCCCGCGAACGCATACTAGCCGCCATCAATCATACCGAGCCCGACCGCGTGCCCATTGACATGGGCGCCACCCCGTCGTCCGGCATCTCGGCAATCGCCTATGGAAACCTGACCCGGCACCTCGGACTCAGCGGATCAAAAAACCGCGTCTATGACGTGGTGCAACAACTGGCACAACCGGAGGATTCCGTGTTAGACCGCTTCAAGATCGACGCCGTGGATTTGGGACGCACATTCAATTCCCGCGATGACGATTGGCGTCAGGTGACCTTGTTTGATGGCAGCACTGCGGAATACCCGCGGTGGTTCCAGCCCGAACCCACGCCGTCCGGCGGTTGGCGCGCGCTCGACGCCACCGGCACCGAACTCGCCATCCAACTCAAGAATATGAATTTTTTTGACCAGACGTGCTTTCCCTGGCTGGACGACTATCCGGATGACATGTCAGGCTTGGCTGCGGCGATGGGCAAAGTCCATTGGGCGGCTCTCGCTCATTCGCCGTGGGATCATGCCTCAGAAACGGATTTCTGGAAACAACTCCGCGCCAATGCCATCGCGCTGCGTGCACAAAGCGACCGCGCCATCATGGTGGTAGTCGGTTGCAACCTTTTCGAGTGGGGCACCTTCCTGCGTCGTATGGATAACTTCCTCATGGACATCATCGCGGAACCCGAGAACGCTGCGCGGTTGTTAGACGGATTGATGGAGATGCATTTGCAGACTTTGGAAAAAGTCTGCAACGCGGTCGGCGATGTGGCGGATATCTGTCGTTTTGGAGATGACCTGGGAACGGACACGGGACCATTCATGGCACCGGCCACTTATCGCTCGCTTTTTAAATCACGCCATTCCGAACTTTGCGGCTACGTCCACAAACATTCTCACATGAAGACGTTCCTCCATTCGTGCGGGTCCATCCACGCGCTCCTTCCGGATTTGATCGATGCCGGATTTGATGTGATCAATCCGGTGCAAACCGCCTGCCGCGACATGGAGGCCGCACGCTTGAAAAAGGACTTTGGCAAGGATATCACGTTCTGGGGCGGCGGGGCGGACACACGCGCCACCCTCAACCACGGCAGCCCCGAACAGGTCCGACAAGACGTGCTCGAGCGACTGAAGATTTTCGCGCCGGGAGGCGGCTTTGTCTTCAACACCATCCACAACATCCTCCCCGATGTGCCCCCCAAAAACATCGTAGCCATGTTCGACGCCATCGAAGAGTATCACTCGGCGGGTTCCTGATCCCTTGAATCCTCATTGGCGGTCGTCGGATATTGACGAAAGCCGCGCTTTGATTTGCGGAGGGAATGATGGGGTTGACGTTCGGGGCAGACTGGATCCTAATGCGAACGGATCAAAGCGATCCGATTTTCCTTCACCCCTACCTTCCCCATTCACCTACCACCTTATGAAAGACTTCCGCGCTCCTGAAATCCGCAACTTTGCTGTTACCGGTCACGCCTCGACCGGAAAAACCCTGCTTTGTGAGGCGATGCTTGTCTGCGCCGGAAAAATCACGCGCCCCGGCACCATCGAGCAGGGGACCACGGTATCGGATTTCCATCCCGACGAAAAGGAGCACCATCAGTCGATTCATGCGACCATCATGACCGCAGAATGGTTAGGCCGTGAACTGAACATGATTGATTGCCCGGGCACCCCGGACTTCATCAGCGAACCGCTCAGCGCGTTGCGCGTCGCAGACTCGGCCATGATCGTTATCAGCGGCGTGAATGGCGTGGAAACCGGTGCCGACGAGGTCTGGGCCGCCGCCGGGGATTATGGAATTCCGCGCTTTCTCGTGGTCAATATGCTCGACCGTGAACGCGCCCGCTTTGATGAAATTCTCGACGAGGCCCGCGAGCATTACGGCCCGGCCGTCTTTCCGATGACCTTGCCGGTGGATGCCGGCCCCGGCTTCCGCTCGGTGCTCGATGTGATGCGCTCCGAGGTCATCACCTTTGCCGATGACTGCAGCGGAAAATATGTCGAAGTCCCTGCCGAGGGTGCCCTTAAAGACCAAGTCACCGAACTTCACCGCCAACTCATCGACCGCGTCGCCGAATCCGAAGATGCGCTGTTAGAAAAATTCTTTGAGGACGGCACCTTGAGTGAGGAGGACCTCCGGGCACACGTGCATGCCGCCGTGCAGAAGGGTCTCGTCGTGCCGATGTATGCTGCCTCTGCCAGCAGAAATATCGGCGTTTCGCGCATTCTCGATTTCATCGCGAAATTCGGGTCTTCGCCGATCGACCGCGCCACGGTGGCCGCTAAAACCCCGACGGGCACCGATGTGGACGTGGCTCTCGATGACGGGCAAAGCGTGGCTTTTGTCTTCAAAACCATGCATGAAACCCATGTCGGCAACCTGTCGTTTTTCCGCGTTTACAGCGGCGATGTGACGTCCGGTTCGGAAATGATCAACGTCAACCGCGGGGAAACGGAACGCATCGGCCAGTTGTATCGCGTCAATGGATCGGCGCGCGAACCTGTGCCCGCACTCCACGCCGGTGACATCGGTGCCGTGGTGAAGCTCCGCGCCACCCGCGGCGGCGATACCTTATGCGCCGCCGCCCGCCAGGTCACGCTCCCGGTCGTCGATTTCCCCGCTCCTAACACCCGCGGCGCCCTCGTCGCAAAATCCCGCGCGGACCTCAACAAACTCGGTGAGGGGCTTTCCGCACTGCGCGAGGAGGATCCCACATTCGAGTATCATTTCGATCCGGATATCGGGCAGACGATTGTCTCCGGACAAGGGGAACTGCAACTCCACGTCATGGCCGAGGAACTCAAACGCCGGTTCAATGTGGAAGTCGACCTCGTCGAACCGCGGGTCACATACCGCGCCACCATTTCCGGCCGTGGCGAGTCGAAACACCGCCACAAGAAACAAACCGGCGGCGCCGGCCAGTTCGCCGAAGTCTGGATGCGCGTCGAGTCATTGCCCTCGGAAAGCGGCGTCGTCTTCACCCACTCACTCGTCGGCAGCAATGTGGACCGCGTGTTCGTCCCGTCCGTCGAAAAGTGCGTCCAAGCCGCCTGCACCAGCGGCCCGTACGGCGGCTTCCCCGTCACCGATGTCAAAGTCGATTTCTACGATGGCAAACAACACACGGTGGACTCGAAGGACATCGCCTTCCAAATCGCCGGCAAAGCCGCCTTCAACGAGGCCTTCCTCACCGCCAAACCGAAGCTTCTCGAGCCGGTCATGGAACTGCGCATCAAGGTGCCGTCCGATGCCGTCGGCTCCGTCCTGGCCGATCTATCAGGCAGGCGCGGCCGCATCGTCGGCATGGAATCCGAGGGCCGCTTCGAAGTGGTCGTCGCCCAAGTTCCTCAAGCCGAACTCTATCAGTATTCCAGCCAGTTGCGGGCGATCACCGCCGGCCGCGGCCGCCACAAGGAACGCTTCGAGCGCTACGAGGACGTGCCCCGGGACCAAGAGGCTAAAATCGTCGCCGAACACGGCCGTAAAAGCGAGGAAGAGTAGGCCGCTTGGCAGCGCTGCAAAAGATCGGTGGATCTTTTGCCTTCGAGTGTCGCCTTGACTTTGGCCAGGAAGTTGGCCAACTTCATAGCCATGAGCACCAACGTGAACATCGCGGAGTTCAAAGACCGGATCTCAGAATTTCTCGCCTTAGTCGAAAAGGGTGGGGAAGTCATCGTGTGTCGTCGCAACGTGCCTGTGGCCCGGGTCGAATCGGTTCGCCAAACGCATCGCGCAAAACCCGAACACGGCGCGCTGGGATGCATGAAGGGGAGTGTGAAAATTCACGGCAACCTGACCGAACCGTGCATTTCCGAGGGGGATTGGGACATGCTCCACTGAAGTTATCATGTCCTATCTTCTCGATACTTGCGCGATCTTGTTCGTCGCAGAAAACACGACCGATCTATCTGCCCCGACACTTCGTCTCATCGACGCGGCTCCGGTCGGTTCCGTCTTCGTGTCGGCCATTTCCGTGGCTGAAATCGCCTGCCTTCAGGAGCGCGGCAGAA
>CAIYYV010000348.1 GCA_903930425.1 Akkermansiaceae bacterium
AGGAGAATAAAACAAAAAATGGCTAACATAGACACACTCGTTGAACAACTCGGCAAACTTACCGTTCTGGAAGCTGTCGACCTGGTAAAAAAACTCGAAGAAACATGGGGCGTTTCCGCTGCCGCTCCGGTCGCCATGATGGCCGGTCCTGCCGCCGCCGCCGAAGCCGTCGAAGAAAAGACGGAATTCGACGTCGTCCTTACTGACATCGGTGCGAACAAGATCGCCGTCATCAAGGCGGTGCGCGAAGTCGCTCCCGGTCTCGGTCTCGCGGACGCGAAAAAGCTTGTTGAAAGCGCGCCCGCCAAGGTCCTCGAAGGTGTCGGCAAAGATGCCGCCGCCGCTGCGAAGAAAAAACTCGAGGAGGCTGGTGCCAAAATCGAACTCAAGTAACATCTACCGGATTTTTCCCGGGGCGAATCAACCCGCCCCGGGATCTTCCGTCGTGACCGGCGCGAGACTCTAATCTAACAAAGAATTTCGCGCCGATTCCGACGCATTTTTTCATCACTTGAAATCCACCCTGCCTGAGACCGTTCGCGGCTCGGGCTCAAATTGTCATTAGAATACCACACAACGCCATGGCTGAACGTCTCTATTTCGGGAAATTCGAGGAGGTTATCGAACCTCCCAACCTCATCGAAGTCCAAAGCCGCTCATACGATGAGTTTCTGCAAAAGGAAGTGCCTCACAGTTCGCGTGCGGATGCAGGCTTGCAAGCGGTCTTTCGCGAGGTGTTTCCCATCAAGAGTTATGACGAGGCGATCGAGTTGGATTTCGTGACCTATGACATCGAGGATCCCAAAATCACCTCCCTCGAATCGCTGCGCAATAGCGAAAGCTACAGCGCCGCCCTCTACGTCACCTTCAAACTCAAGGATGAAACCGGCATGAAAAAAGAACGGGTTTACATGGGTGAACTTCCCATGATGACCCGCCGCGGCACTTTCATCATCAACGGCGCGGAACGCGTCATCGTCTCTCAGCTCCACCGCTCGCCCGGCATCTGCTTCGAAACTTCAGAACACCTTAACGGCAAACTCCTCCATTCGTTCCGCATCATCCCGGACCGCGGGTCATGGCTCGAAGTCCAATTCGATACCAACGACCTCCTCTATGTTTATCTCGACCGCCGTCGTCGCCGCCGCAAATTCCTCGCCACCACCTTCCTCCGCGTGCTCGGCTATCCCACCGACCGTGATATCGTCAGCCACTTTTACTCGCCGGAAATTCTCGCGCTGAGTGAAGCCATGGACGAGGCGGAACTCGGCCACAAGGTTCCCTTCGAAGACATCCGTGACGGAGAATTGGTCGTCGCCAAAGCTTACGAACCCCTCACGATCGGCATCGTCCGCCAACTCCTTTCCCTCGGCCACAAAACCGCCGAAGTCATCGACGGTCGTGAGGACGAAATCCTCCTCAAATCGCTTCGCAAGGATCCGGCCAAAGACGAGGAATCCGCACTCAAGGATATCTATCGGAAACTCCGCCCGGGTGACCCGCCCACCGCTTCGAACGCCCGCGCCCTGCTGAAGCGCCTGTTTTTCGATTCGAAAAAATACGACCTCACCCGCGTCGGCCGCTACAAGATCAATCAAAAACTCGGCATCAATGTGGATTCCGATCAGCGCATCATGGTCCCGGAGGATTTCCTCTCGGCCGTGCGCTATATCCTCAAATTGAAAAAAGGCGACGGTGTGATCGACGATATCGACCACCTTGGATCACGCCGCGTCCGTGCCGTGGGCGAACTGTTAGCCAACCAGTGCCGCGTCGGCCTCGCCCGCACCGAGCGCCTCGTCAAGGAACGCATGACGCTCTTCGATGTGAACATCGAGGGCATGACGCCGCAAAAACTCATCAACCCGAAGGCGCTCTCCGCTGTGGTGAGAGATTTCTTCGGTCGCAGCCAGTTGTCGCAGTTCATGGACCAAACCAACCCGCTCGCGGAGTTGACCCATAAACGCCGCCTCTCCGCACTCGGGCCGGGCGGCCTGAACCGCGACCGTGCGGGCTTCGAAGTCCGCGACGTCCACCCGTCCCATTACGGCCGCATCTGCCCGATCGAAACCCCTGAAGGCCCGAATATCGGCCTTATCAATTCGATGTGCACCTACGCCCGAATCAATGAGTTCGGCTTCATCGAAACCCCCTACCGCCGCGTCGTGAATTCCAAAGTCACGAACGAAATCGAATACCTCACTGCCGATCAGGAAGAACAAAAACACCTCCCCGATGGCCGCAAGGAAGATATCTATATCGCCCAGGCCAATAACCCGATCGATAAAAAAGGAAACTTCCTCACGGAACGTGTCACCGCTCGCGAAAAAGGCGGCGAGTTCAAGGAAGTCCTCCCCTCTGAAGTCCACTACATGGACGTCTCACCCAAACAACTCGTCTCCGTCGCCGCCGGCCTGATCCCGTTCCTCGAACACGATGACGCCAACCGCGCGCTCATGGGATCTAACATGCAACGCCAGGGCGTGCCTCTCCTCGTCTCTGAGGCCCCGCTCGTCGGCACCGGCCTCGAAGGCAAGGCCGCCCGCGATTCCCGCGCCGTCGTCGTCGCCGAGGCCGATGGCATCGTCGCCGCCGCCACCGCCGAAATCATCGTCACCACCCCGGACGGATCAATGCCCGTCTCCGATGAAAAATTCCTCAGTGACCCGGAATCCGTCAAAACCAACCTGGACAAGGGCATCATCGCCTACCCGCTGCGCAAGTTCATGCGCTCCAACGCCGGTACCTGCATCAACCAAAAACCCATCATCCATAAAGGGCAAAAAATCAAAAAAGGCCAAGTGCTTGCCGATGGACCGAACACCGAAGACGGCGAGCTCGCCATCGGTCGGAATGTCCTCGTCGCCTTCATGCCATGGAACGGCTATAACTTCGAGGATGCCATCGTCATCTCCGAACGCGTCGTCAAGGAAGACGTTTACACCTCGATCCACATTTCCGAATTCG
>CAIYYV010000349.1 GCA_903930425.1 Akkermansiaceae bacterium
CAAGAAAAATTTGCGGGCGAATTCGTCCAGTTGATCAAAACCCTGAAGTCGTTCCTCGAATTGTCCGAGCGTCATGCCCCCTACCTTCTGAGCAAGGCTGAACGCATTCAGCAGTATCTCGACCAGCGCTGACTTTAGGAAAAATCGCCATGGCAGATCAGGCAAGGATTTCATCGATCGATGCGCTCGAAGCGTTTCGCGCCGATTTGATCCAATATGTCGAGAAGGCACGCATCGCGCTGGAGGACGCGGAGAGCGAGGTGCGCCGCACTCGCACATGGCTGGATGTCGACCGCGCCGGATATTGGGCGGCCCAGTGCAAACTGTGGACAAAACAGTGCGAGCAAGCCGAAGCGGAACTCTACAACGCCACGTTGACCCGCCCGAAGGAAAGTCATGCATTTCAAAAAATGGCGGTATTGAAAGCCCGGCGTCAACTCGAGCAGGCCGAAGAAAAAGCACGTGTGGTCCAGCATTGGAGGAAGTCTTTTGACAATCGTGCCGTCCCGTTGTTGCGCCACATGGACCCGATGTTTTTTCTCATTGGGCGCCAGTTGCCCAAGGGAATCCACTCGCTCGGAGAATCGATCAAAGCGCTCCAAGCCTACGCCGAAAAATCGCCGGTCGCCAAACGCCCCCCCGCTACCGCATCGCCTGACGAGCCCGCCTGCGAAGGAGGGCCCCCATGAGCGCGTCCGGCAGCAGGGGGCTTCTCGTTTTGGCCACCCGCCAACTTCTGGCCCGCTGGTCCGAAACCCAGAATGCATGGCGCGATCAAAAAGCCGCGGATTTCGAAGGCTTGTATCTATCGGAGTTAACCGCCACAGTGAACTCCACCGTCCGAATCCTCGAGGATCTGGAACAATTGTTAGATAAAATCCATGCAGACTGCGATTGAATCCATCGATTTGTGCTCGGTGCAGGAACCGCTGCAGCACTTAAAAACCGCCATTGCTGCGGCCTCGACTGCCGAGAACGATCTTTTAAAATCCAAGGCGGAGCGATTTTCCGCCTTACGGCGCGAGTCTCTGCGGCATGCAGAAGGAAATGCGAGCAAGAGGGATCTCACGATTCATGGCCTGACTCAAGATTTCAACGAGCGCGTTGGCCAGGCACAATCCGCAGCGGATGCGCGCGCCGCGCGCATCCAACAGGCGTATCATTCGAGCCGGGCCTCGCTTGCCCGCCAAATCCAAGAACGCAAGGACCGGCGGATCGGCGAGATGCAGGGATCGATCATGAAAAGGCGTGAGAGGCGCCAACAGGAATTGGCTCAGGCGACCGAGCGGCACCGCGCGTTCCAGGAACAATTGCTGCTCGACCGGGTGATCCGCCGCGATCTCCGCAAATCCCTGCTTTCGATTTTCCGCACCTTCCGGCCGTGGATCAATCCATGGTTCAACGGACGTTTCGGGAAATTTCCCCCCGTTGAAATTCCCGAGTCACCCGAGGCAACGCGCACTGCATTGTTCGACACACTCGATCAAGCACGCAGCGCGACGGTTGCCGCGCGACGCCTCCCACTGCCCAGAGCATTTCGGTTTTTTCCTTTTTTGTTTCTCAACGCAGTGGTGACTGGGATCCACCTTTGGCTGGCTTTGCGTGACGGAGGCCCGGGTTTGCCTGCCATGATGCCGACGTTTTTCTTGGCCGAGGGATTGTTGTTAGGCGTTTGGGGGGTGGCTCTCGGAACCTCACTCGCAACGCTTCGCCGGGTCTCGGCCATCCTCGCTGCCGCGCGCTCGCTTGAAGTCGCCGCCGATACGCAGTCGGCCAATCGGATCGCCGCATTGACCGCAAAAATCCGCAGTGACAAGGTCGATGAAAGCAACCGTCTCAGTGATACCTTTCAAGAGTCGGGAGATGAATGGAAAACCCGCATGAGGACCGGTCATGCGAAACTCGACGCCCAGCTCGCTCGCCTACCTCTCGCGCTCGATCACCTTCACCGCCGGAGAATCGCCAAACTCACCGCCGAGCACGAACTCACCATCTCCCGTGCCCGCGATGAGGCTGAGGAACGAACCCGCGCCTTCGACGCCGGCCAGCAAATTATCAAATCCGCTATCGACGCCGAAACCGACAAGTCGCTCGGCGAATATGCCAACACCTGGCGCGACGACGTCATGCCGTCGTGGATTCGTCTCGCTTCACTCGACGCCTCCTCCCGCTCGAAATTCCCGGCGTGGACGCCCGATGTCTGCGCCTCATGGCAGCCCCCAGCGGATGCTCCACAGGCTGTGCGCATCGGCCATATCGATGTGGATCTCGCCAAACTCGCCGGAAGCATGCCGAGTGATGCGCGGTTTGCCCTGCCTGGAGACGGCCATCTCTCCACACCCTTTGCGCTCGGCTTTCCGAACCAAGGATCGATTTTGATAGAGACCGACGGGCCAGATGCCGCGACTGCGACGCGTGCTCTACAGGAAATTGTTTTGCGGCTGTTAGCATCTTATCCACCCGGTCGCGTGGCATTTGTCTTCATTGATCCCGTCGGTCTCGGCAAGGATTTCGCCGGTTTGATGCACCTCGCGGATTATGAGGAATCCCTCATTCACCACCGCATCTGGACCCAGAGTACCCACATCGAGGAACGCCTCGCCGAAATCAACGACCATATCGAAAAAGTCATCCAAATGTATCTCCGCGATGAGTTCTCTAACATCGCCGAATACAACAAGCAGGCCGGCACCATCGCTGAAAAATACCGGTTTATCGTGATTGCCGGGTTTCCATCGGCCTTCAGCGACACTGCCACAAAACGACTCCTCTCCATCGCATCCAGCGGTGCCCGCTGCGGCGTCCATCTATTGATCCAGCGTGACCTCCGACAAGCGGCCCCAGACCCCGCCCTCGATGAGGAACTCCGCCGCACCTGCATTCGCCTGCGCTTTCAAAATGGCGGCCTCCAGTGGCTTGGCGCGCCGGAGGGTGCCGACAGGATTTTGTTAGATAAGCCGCCATCCGCGCAGGACTCGATCGCCCTAGTGCATCGGATTGGCCAAGCCAGCATTGATTCCAGCCGTGTTGAGGTGCCGTTTTCACACATCGCACCCACGGAACCCGATGTATGGACCACTGAAACTCGCGACGAACTCCGCGTGCCCATCGGCCGCTCCGGTGCTAAAAAACTACAAATGCTGGCGATCGGCAAAGGGACGCGCCAGCATGTGCTTGTTGCAGGGAAAACCGGTTCTGGGAAATCCACCCTTTTCCATGTCATCATCACCAACCTTGCACTTTGGTGCAACCCGCAACAGGTCGAATTCTACCTCGTCGATTTCAAAAAAGGCGTCGAATTCAAATGCTATGCCGCCAAACACCTTCCGCATGCAAGGGTCATTGCCATCGAGAGTGACCGTGAATTCGCCCTCAGTGTGCTCCAGCGAGTGGATGCCGAGTTGAAACGTCGTGGTGAGTTGTTCCGCCATGCGGGCGCACAGGACCTCTCGGGTTATGCCCGATCTTCTGGCCTCGAATCCATCCCGCGCACGCTCCTCCTCATCGATGAGTTCCAGGAATTTTTTACCGAGGATGACGCCGTTGCACAGGAGGCATCGTTATTGTTAGACCGCATCGTGCGTCAAGGACGGGCCTTCGGCATTCATGTGATTCTCGGTTCGCAAACGCTGGGTGGCGCTTATACCTTGGCGCGCGCCACGCTTGGTCAAATGGTCATCCGCATTGCACTGCAATGCAATGAAGCCGATGCCCATTTGATCATGGATGATGACAATCCCGCACCGCGCCTTTTGACCCGCCCGGGGGAGGGGATCTACAACGACCAAGCCGGCGCGCTTGCGGCGAACAGCCCCTTCCAGATTGTCTGGCTGCCTGAGGATGAGCGCGACGCCATTCTCGATCAGGTCGCCGATCGGGCCGCTCGCGGCGGAAAAATGCCGCCACCGCCCATCATCTTCGAGGGCAATGCCCCGGCCGATGTCAGGGATAATCTGGATCTGTCTGCCTGCCTTCGCTCGCGCCCGCTCCAACGCCCGGCCGCCCCGCGCGCCTGGCTTGGCGCACCCAATTCGATC
>CAIYYV010000350.1 GCA_903930425.1 Akkermansiaceae bacterium
GTAGATCTAAATCGTCGGATCATCGAAATCCGCGCAGGTCAGGCGAAAACGGACTCGCAACGGGTGGTGCCCATCACCGACAATCTTGCTGCCCGTTAGGTAATATCCGATGGGATCTCCCGTTCCGGTATTGCCATTGTAGGAGGAGTCGGAGTGCCTGCGAGTGCTTCGGGTGTAAAGTTTCTGCTGGTCGTATGCTGTGGGTTTTGAGAAGTGATTGATGTTAAAACAAAGTAGCGTTCCCACAGTAGCACACGCAACAAAAGGAAAACATGAAACGAAACATCACAGCCCTGACAATATGCCTGTTTCTCTGCGCTCAAGCGTTTGCGGCAACGGCAGACAAACCCAACATCCTCTATATCCTCTGCGATGACCTCGGCTATGGCGATGTCAAATGCCTCGGTAACGAGCGCAGCAAGATCATGACGCCCCATCTCGACCGGTTAGCCGCCGGCGGGATGATTTTCACCGAAGCGCATTCGAGTTCGTCGGTCTGCACGCCGACCCGCTACGGTATCATGACCGGCCGCTACAACTGGCGCACGCGCCTTCAGTCGGGCGTGCTTTTGGGATATGGCAGCCCTCTCATCGACAAGGACCGTCTCACAGTGCCGGCCCTCCTGAAGTCGCATGGCTACGCCACAGCCTGCATGGGCAAGTGGCACCTTGGCATGGAGATTGACCAGAAAAACCCGAATGCGTTGATTGGCGAGGGCCCGACGACACGCGGTTTCGACTCGTATTTTGGCATCAGTGCATCGCTGGACATGCCTCCCTACGCCTTCATCGAAAATAACCGGTTCACAGAGGCCCCCACGGCTACGAAAAAGTTTGGCCGCGCCGGTGCCGCGGCTCCGGGCTTCGAGGCCGTGGACGTGTTGCCGACCCTGACGCGCAAGGCAGTCGAGTTCATCGGCCAGCGCGCAAAGGCGGACAAACCGTTCTTTCTTTACCTCCCTCTACCCTCGCCGCACACGCCGATCGTGCCGACGAAGGAATGGCAGGGCAAGAGTGGCCTGAACGCCTATGGTGACTATGTGATGGAGACCGACTCGAGTGTCGGGCAGATCATGGAAGCCCTTGACAAGGCAGGCATCGCGGAGAACAGCCTCATCATCTTCACCAGCGACAATGGCTGCTCCCCGGAGGCCAAGTTCGGCGAACTGGAAAGTAAGGGACATTTCCCGAGCGAACTTCGTCGCGGCACCAAGGCGGATATCTGGGACGGCGGGCATCGCGTCCCGTTCATCGCGCGCTGGCCGGGCCGGGTCAAAGCCGGCAGTCGCACGGATCAAATCACTTGCCTCACAGACCTGATGGCCACCTGCGCCGAGATCGTCGGCGTCAAACTGCCGGACAGCGCGGGAGAAGACAGCGTCAGCATCCTGCCAGTGTTGCTTGGAACGGCGAAGGCACCTGTTCGCGAAGCCGTGGTGCATCATTCCATCCGGGGCAACTTCGCCATCCGTCAGGGTCCATGGAAGCTGGACCTGTGCAAGGGTTCCGGCGGCTGGAGTAAAGGTGGTAGCACGGGCGAGCCCGCGCAACTTTACGATATGAGCAAGGAAGTCGGCGAACGGGTGAACGAGTATCATGCGCATCCGGAGATCGTGGCGAAACTGACAAAGCTGTTAGAAAAATATGTGGTCGACGGTCGTAGCACACCCGGCCCTTCCTTGATGAACGACGTGCCGGTGAATCTCCTGAAAAAGTAGTCATGGGAGACCTAGGGGTTGCCAATGAAGTGCGATTGACCCAAGGAGCGGCGGACTCTGGCCGCCGAATGCCTAAGATGTGCCCATGCATCGACTGCCTGGAGATCGCGGCCTGGTTCCTCACTCACGATGTCGGCCATCCCGCATTCATCGCTCGATCTGCCAGCTATTTTTTAAGACTATTGAAGAAACACTGAATGAACGAAACAACCCATCATCAAAGAACTTGATTGCGGCGGCGATGCCGAGTAAGGCTTTGAGTCTGATGCCACACAGGCTTTTTGGAATCCATAGAGAGTCTATCCCATGAAAAAATGTCCTTACTGCGCGGAGGAAATCCAGGATGAAGCCATCAAATGCAGGTATTGTCTTGAGTTTTTGGATCCATCGATGCGGCCGGTTCCGCCGGCGCTGCCGGGCAGTCGTGATCCGTTGTTGCCCTGGTATTTCAGGACCTCGTTCATCGTGCTGATGTTTCTGAGCTTGCCCCCGTTGGTCTTGCCGTCCGTCTGGTTGCATCCCAAAATGCATGTCGGCTACAAGCTGGCGATCACCTTGGCCGTGCTCGGTTTTTGTTGGGTCGCGGTGCTTGCGTTCCAAGGGTTCATCCATCAATTTGATGAGGCCACGAAGATGCTCAATGAGATGAGGTTCTAACGGGTCCGCTGGTTCTGCTAGCTTGCATGCCCGGGCGGGTCGTGTTGAGGCGGGGTTTTTTGAGATTTTTTTCGATCGACACGATTGCGTTAGGGTGACACGCTAAGCACCTGTATCCGTTAGGGTTTAAACTTAAAATTGCCGAACAGAAAATCCGATGCCAGCCATGACCTCACGTGAACGACTTTCCGCCGCTTTGAACCACCGCCAGCCCGACCGGGTGTGTGTGGATTTCGGGGCCACCTGGATATCAGGCATCCACGCGTCCGTGGTGCACAGTCTGAAGCAGCGGCTTCTCGGGTCGGGTGCCGCGCCCGCCCGCGTTCACGAGCCCTATCAGATGTTGGCGGAGGTGGATGCGGAGTTGCGCGCGGCGCTTGGCGTCGATGTGACCGGCGTCTGGCCGCGCAAGAATATTTTCGGATATGAGGCCAGTGGCTGGAAACCTTTTACGCTTTTTGATGGCACGCCCTGTCTTGTGCCCGGCCAGTTCAATGTCACGCCCGCGTCTGATGGTGGGTGGTTGATGTATCCCGAGGGGGATCTGGGAGCGCCGCCGTCGGCACACATGCCGAAAGGTGGGTATTTTTTTGACAGCTTGATCCGGCAGGAACCCTTGGATGAGGACCGGATGAATCCGGAGGACAATTTGGAGGAATTCGGCCTGCTCACGGCCGAGGATCTTGCGTATTATGAAAAGCAGGTGGCGTTGTTAGATGAGCATGCCAAGGACACGGGGGTGGTGTTGTTGGCGCCGGGCACGGCCTTTGGTGACATTGCGTTGGTGCCCGCCCCGTTTCTCAAGCATCCCAAAGGCATCAGGGACATCAGTGAATGGTATATGGCCACTGCCGCGCAGCCAGACTATGTGCACGCGATTTTTGAGAAGCAATGTGAGTATGCCTTGAAAAACATGGAGACGCTCATCGGGCTTTTCGGCGACCGGGTCCAGGCGGTGGTGAC
>CAIYYV010000351.1 GCA_903930425.1 Akkermansiaceae bacterium
CCGATAAATCGCAGGTGGCCTTCATGGTGCGCGCCCTGTTAGGACTTTCAGAAACGCCGCCGCCGGATGCGGCCGACGCGCTGGCCATCGCCCTGGCCCACTTGCAGGCATCCGATCCCCTCAAAGCCAGGCTGCTTGTCCGCCGTCTGGTGTGAGCATGGCGGCCCCCTAGTCGCCGCGTCACCCGGGTCCCCTCCCCTCAAAACCGCTCACGCAAATGATCTGTTAGAACATGTGCGGCTTCCGTCATGGTGATGGGTTGGCCCATTTCTGACTCAAGGCAGGTCATGATCACCCCGTCGATACCACAGGGCGTGATGGCGGAAAACGGAGTCAGGCACTGCCGGGTGACATTGAGGGCAAATCCGTGCATGCTGATCCATTTGCGCACACCCACGCCGATGGAGGCCAATTTTCGGTCCTCCACCCAAACACCTGTTAGGCCTTGGCGCCGTCCAGCCGGCACTCCGAGTGACGCGCAGGTGCGGATGAGCGCTTCCTCGATTTCGCGCAGGTGCCGATGCAGGTCTCTGCCGCGTGCATTGAGATCGAGAATCGGATAACCGACCCACTGACCTGGGCCATGGTACGTCGCTTGTCCACCCCGGTTGGTCTCGAATACCGGGCAGGGCAAGTCACGGACGGCCCGCAATGACGACGCATCACGCAACCGCCCAATCGTGTACACCGGCTCGTGCTCCAATAACAAAAGAGCCTCATGACCCGTGCCGGAAACCAAGGCGTCCACGTATTGCTCCTGCAATCGTAAACCCGCCTCAAAAGAGACCTGCTCGGAGAAACGGATAATTTCTAACATCATAGCAGAGTAGGCCGATGCGCGGCTTTCAGTCGGGTGGCGCGCCTGATGCCATCATGAGTCATGGATGGCGCGACTCATGGCAGCGAGATGTGTCGGGTGGGTGCCACAACATCCGCCGATGATCCGGACGCCGACCTCTAACAGCCGTGTGGCCGTGTGGGCCATTTCCTCGGGAGTGGCATCATAATAGGTGCAGCCATTTTCGCAGCGTGGTGACCCGGCATTGGGTTGGACGATCACGTGCGCGTTTCCGGCGGCGGCGACGAGTTGCGCGGCGAGTTCCACATAATCGTCAAGGCTCAAGGCCGTGCCGCAGTTGGTGCCGACGATCTGAGCGCCCGCATCCAGCGCCGCATGGACGGCATCGGCCACGCGCGTGCCCATCATGGTGCGAAACTCGGTGGGACCCGCTTTCTGAAACGCATAGGTGACGATGACCGGCACGGTGGCGCTGCAGGCTCTGGCGGCTTCCACTCCCAGCACGGCCTCTGCCGGATCACTCAGGGTTTCTAGCAGAATGGCATCCGCGCCACCCTCTAACAGTGCGGCAATTTGAATGCGGAACGCCTCGCGCACCGCTTCGGCCGTGAGATCGCCCACGGGTTCCAAAAAATCTCCGCAGGGACCGACATCGCCAAGCACCCAGGCGTCATTTCCGGCGGCGGCGCGGGCGACCTGAGCGGCGGCGCGGTTCAAGTCCGCGACGCGTTCTGCAAGTCCGTGGGGTTCGAGGGCGAAGCGAGAACCGCCGAATGAATTGGTGGTGATCAAGTCGCATCCGGCATTCCGGTAAGCGCGGTGGATACCGGTGACCTCGTCCGGGCGGTCCACATTCCAAAGCATGCCGCATGAGCCACTGGCGAGACCGCGTGCGAGTAATTGTGTGCCCATGGCCCCGTCGCAGCAGAGCGGTCTTTGAGTGAGAGCATCGCAAAGGGAATGGTTTTGCATGTGGGTTTTGTAGCGCGCCGATGCGTTAGCGCAAGGCGAATGACCGCGATTACAAAAGCACTGGATCACCAAAAAATGATTTCTTATTACTAGACCCACGGGTATCGGGTGCTAACATGACGGCCTCATGTCTGATACCCATCCTCTGTCCGTAGCGATTATTGCTGGAAAACGCAAAGAAATCCCCGAACTTGTCCAAGCGTGTCTTGATGCGGCAGAAAGCCCGCAATCGATTGTTGAGAACCGCTTGGTTCCTGCCATGGCTGTGGTGGGTGAACGTTTCAAGAACAACGAGATTTTTGTTCCGGAGATGCTCATTGCGGCGCGGGCGATGAAAGAAGCGCTCAAAGTGCTTGAGCCGATGTTAGTGGAGGCTGGCATCAAGCCGGAATTCAATGCGGTCATCGGCACGGTAGAGGGTGACCTTCACGACATCGGGAAAAACCTAATCGCGATGATGTGGAAGGGCGCGAATATTGACGTGATCGACCTCGGGGTGAATGTGGCCCCGGCCGATTTTGTTGCCGCCATCCGCCAGCACAACGCGAAACTCGTCGGCCTATCCGCACTTTTGACCACTACGATGCCAGCCATGCGCGACACCGTGAAAGCCATCCGCGAGGCGGGTCTCACTGCGAAAATCATGATTGGGGGAGCCCCGATCACATACGAATTCGCCATGGAAATTGGTGCGGACGGATATGCGGCCGATGCCGGCAGTGCGGCGGACGCGGCGATGTCGCTTTTGCGGGCGAGTGCCTGATTTTTTCCGGATGTCGGGCGGGCTTCTCCCTGCAATGTTTTGTTGCTTCGGGATGCAGTTGACTGAATCAGGGGGTTGGACGAGGCCCTGTTAGGTGCCCAGCCAATTCCACTGGAGTTGCACATCGGTGTCCGGGTGGAGGCTCTGATAGACCGGGCACCCACGCGCCGCGCTCTCGAAGGTGGTGCGCTCGGGATGGTTGGCGGGCAGTGGCAGGTTCAGTACGATTTCCAGCCGCTGAATTTTCCGGGGTGGCGCATCGGACATGAATTTGCGGGCCACGA
Organism: Akkermansiaceae bacterium; assembly: GCA_903930425.1. Taxonomy (GTDB): domain Bacteria; phylum Verrucomicrobiota; class Verrucomicrobiia; order Verrucomicrobiales; family Akkermansiaceae; genus Luteolibacter. The sequence goes on from CAIYYV010000351.1 coordinate 2,819, forward strand.
CGGTCATCCCATCGACAGTGATATCCTTTCGTTTGGCGACGATGCCGATGACGGTGGCCATGCACGAGGCAAGAGCGGTGGCGAGCAGATCCGTGGGAGAAAACGCTTGGCCGCGGCCATTGTTATCGACCGGGGCGTCGGTGACGAGGGTGCTTCCTGATGGCAGATGCACGGCAGAACAGTGGAGATCACCTTCGTAAGTCAATTGGATTTCGATCATGGGATATTGGGGTGTGATGTGATGAGTTTAGCACAGCGGCACAGGCTTATTCGGCTTTTGTCGGGACTTTTGCAAGCACCACGCGAAATCCATAAATCGAGTCCTGATACATGGGCGGGACCGCATTTCTGGATCCGATAAAAAGGTTGTCAGTCTGATAGGTATTCCATCCACCGCCGCGCAACACGCCGAGGATGTTGTTGCCGAGTTTTGAGTATTCATCCTCAACCCACTCTTGAACATTCCCGCTCAAATCATACAATCCGAGCGCATTTGGCGGATACGACCCGACCGGCGCGGTATAAGCAAAGCCGTCATCGTATCCGGCAATCGTCCGCTCACTCGATACTTCCGTCTGCCGCGCGACCGACATGTCGGCAAAATTCCCTACTTTTCCTTGTTCCGGCCAAGTTGCGCCCCAGGGGTAAATTTTTTGTTTATAGGCATCCCTCCATCCGGGGCTGGTTCCGACCTCCTCGCGGATGCCGGCCATCAGGCTCCATTCCAAATCGCTGGGCAAGCGGTATTGGTGAGATTGGGAAATGCGTTCGGCTGCACGCTCCCGATTGGTGAGCCACTCACAAAACGCCCATGCATCATCGCGAGAAACATTCACCACCGGGTGGTTGACTTCTTGCGGAAAAAAGACGGATCGAGGCGGATTATGCCCGGATTCTTTTGTGAAAATCGCATAATCCATAATGCGCGTTTCCCAGATGGAGACCATCAAATCCTGGCCCACGGGCGCGAAGCGCATTCCTATGCCATTTTCCCACATCCGCCCAAACACGACTCCCTGGTTTTTTTCCAGAGTCACGCATTCTTCAATCGTCTGTCCGTCCTTCACCATGATTTGTTTCTGGAAGGGTTTGTATCCCTCAAGAACTAACAGAAGATCAATGAGGCCGGGTTTGACCTGAGGGACCCACAAGGGGTCACTGGTCGAGCCGACGCGGAGGTCGTTCGCATAGACTTCGGCCCCGGGGGGCTTGCTGGTGAGATGGATTTGACCGTAGACGATTTTACGGATTTGGATGCGAAAGGGTTTCAGATCCTCACGACGGGCGCGCTCGCTCAATGCCGGTGGATTGAAAGCCGAGTCACGGAGTGGCAGCACCTCGTGATCCTCGGTGAGAAAACCTGCTTTGATGTCCTCGGTGCGCAGCCAAGTGCAGAAGGCATCGGTGGCAGTCGAAGGCGTGAGCACCACCTCTTCGGTCCGACCGTTTTGGGAAAGTCGAAAAGTTTCTACCGCAGGGATTTTCAATTTCGACGAATCGGCAAAGCGCGACCACATTTCTTGTGTGATGGATCCCAGGCTGACGTGGCATTGATCGACGGGCTGGTAGTGATTGCCGAGGGTATCGATCCATGATTCGCCGGGTTGCGGTGGGCAGTAGACTTGCAACTGGCCGAAAAATGCCATGGGTTCCTTTGCGGCCGCATGGGTGATTGCCCCGCGGATTTCCATCGGATGGTATCCCGTTTTTCGCAGGGTAAAGCAGACTTCCTGGCCGACACGGGCGGTCAGGGTGGGCGTCGGGGTGGTGCCAACTAACACCTGATTTTCATCCAGGACGTCGGCCCCTTCCGGCGTGCTGAACACGCGCAGCAAACCGACCGTCGGTGCGGCGGGATTGATCCGGGCGATCCAGGAATGGAGCCACGACTTGTCGCCGACCATCTGCCAGCCGGCCCAGCAGGCCACGCTGATGAGGCCGAGGGTGGTGAGCCATAGCGCGGTTCGATTTGGACGGTGGCGCTTTCCGGACTGGATGCGTTTCAGGGCCTCGACCAGTTCGGCGGCGGTGGAAATTTGGCGGTGGGAAATCCGGGGTTCGCAGACGTCGCAGATGATGCGGTTGAGTTGGAGCCAGCGTTTGCGTTCGGCGCCGTGGGGCATTTCGTCGGGCAATTCCGGGAAATTCATCCGGTCCTTGCCGGTTGCAATTTCATAGAGAACTTTTCCCAGGCTATAGACGTCCGCCTGTGCGGAGCCGGGGCCTTCCGGGGGCACGAATCCCTCGGTGCCCACAAAGGTGCGCTGTCCCCGAGCCGCGACCAGTCCGATGTCCGCCAGTTTTGCCTTGCCGTTGACAAAGATGACGTTCGACGGTTTCACATCACGGTGCGCCAAGCCGCCATCGTGCAAATGATGGAGCGCTTCGGCCAGTCGCAGTCCCACATCGATGCAATCGGCGGTCGCCCATGGCACGCCTGTTGCCTGATGGTGGTCTGCCCGCAGCGTGCGTGGCTCATATTCGATCGGATGAATATCGCGGCCGCTCTTCACGTCATCGCCAAGCTCCATCACATAGTAATAAAACGAAACACCGTCCGGGCTCCGTCCCACATGCAGGATGTCAACCAAGCCCGGGTGGTCGCGTGAAATCGGCTCGAATTTCAGGATGCCCTCGAATTCCCGCTCGAAGCCGCGGGTGTCTTCAAAGTCCTCACGCCAGACCACCTTGACCGCGCGCAGCGCGCCGGTGACCCCGCGGGCAAGCCAGACCTCGCCGTAGGCGCCGCCCCCGATTTTGCGGAGCACGTCGTGGTCGGGAATCGAGGGATGCGGGCGCGATCTAACTGCCATTGTCCTGATCCTCGAGTTTCGTCAATTCGCGTTTGAGCACGACGCCCACGCGGTGCTTGGCGAGATAGACCTGCGCCATGCTGACATTGAGTTGTTTTTGCACCTTTGAGGCGTCCCACTGTTTGATGACATAGCAATCGAAGATCTGATATTGTTTGGGTGACACTTGGGCCTTGACGCGGGCGAGCGCGGCGTCGGCGATGTTTTTTTGCCACTCGGTATTCCAGAGGCGCGAGAGGACATCGCCTGCCGGATCCTCGATGCGGTCAATCACTGCGGTATGGCGGTCATTTTCCCACTCGCCCACAAGCATGGCCGTGTCCTTCTTGCGCTTGCGGAATTGATCGTTGATGCGCCAGCGCGTCATGTTCATCAGCCACGTTTTGAACGACCCCTGCTCGGGGTCATAGAGCTTCTTCTTGCTCTGTTTGGCGATGGAAAGAATCGTTTCCTGAACGCAGTCGAACGCCTCATCCTGGCGCAGGCCGGCCTTGACTGCCACCGAGTAGATCAGCCGCCAGTAGGTCTGATAGAATTCATCCCAGGTCCGCTGGTCTTCCCAATTATCCAGACGTGCGATCAGGCTCTTGCGCGTTTTCGCATAAGCCTGGGTCAGCACCGTGTCACGATCCTCTTTTTCCTCTTCGCGCTCGGACATTGAAGAACCCATACCTCAATCCATGCCCGCTGTCTTTCACCGATTCCATAATTTTATAACCTGTTCACAGTTCATCACGACGTGGGGCTTAGCTGAGGGAGTCCTTTCCCGTTGACAGGGATGCCGATCTTGCAAGACTGCGCTTCCAGAGATGGGAATCCGCTAGAAAAACGGCCCTCGAGTCATCCGGGCTTCCGGGTTCCCGTGATTTCAGCACGGATTGTTCCTGTATGAGCGAAGTGCCGCATGAAAGCCAGCGTCCGCGCGTGAATGTCCGCCGTCCGGACGTGATGGAGCTTGTGGGCGCGCAGGTGGCCGTGCATTTCCATTCATCGATTGTGGAAAAACTTCGTGATCGCGGCGGAAAAATCACGGTGGGCAACACCACCTTGTTGTTAGCCGAACAATTTGGTTTTTGCTACGGGGTTGAGCGCGCGATCGATCTGGCCTACGCTTCACGACGGGTTTTCCCCGATCACCGCATTTTCCTTATCGGGGAAATCATCCACAACCCCGAGGTCAACCGCCAACTGCGGGAAATGGACATCGTCTCACTGCCGTGGCGCGAGATGGATGCGAGCTACGACGCTTTGACCCGCGAGGACGTGTTGATTGTTCCCGCGTTTGGTGCGCCCACCGCATTTATGGACAAGGTGGAGCAACGGGGGTGCTATGTGGTGGACACCACGTGTGGGGACGTGATGAAGGTTTGGCGCCGGGTCCGCGGCTATGCATTGGACGGTGTCACTTCGATCATTCACGGGAAGTCCGATCATGAGGAAACCCGTGCGACCGCATCACGCGCGCTCGGCGAGCACGGCGACGGTCACTATCTCGTGGTTTTGACCCTCAGTGATGTCGACTATGTCTGCGATTATCTGCGAAACGGCGGCGATAAGACCGAGTTTCTCAAACGCTTTGCGGGTGGATATTCGCCCGGCTTTGATCCGGACAGGCATTTGATGCAGGTCGGATTGGCCAATCAGACGACGATGCTCAAGAGTGAAACTGAGGAAATCCAGCGACGCATCCGGCAGGCAGTGCTGGGTCGGGATGGGAATGTGCTGGCATTTCGGGTGTTTGACACGATTTGCGGGGCCACTCAGGAACGACAGGACGCCTTGTTTGAAATGCTGCAAAAGCCGATGGACATGCTGCTCGTAGTGGGTGGTTATAACAGCTCTAACACCTCCCATTTGGTGGAGATCGCGGAACCGCTGGTGCCGACCTTTTTCATCCGGGATGCCTCCTGCATCAAGTCACTCGGAGAAATCGTCCATTTTGACCTTCATCACCGCAGGGAAACCACCACTTACGCCAGCCTGTTGGCGTCCGGGGATCCTGTCACGGTGGGCATCACGGCGGGTGCCTCATGCCCTAACAACCTGATCGAGGAAACCCTGTTCAAAGTGTTCGAGTTGCGTGGCGTCGCACGAGAGGCCCTGACCGGGGCCTGACACATCGCTCCATCAAATATGCGGCATGAACGCCGTATACACCTCTGACGGAATATCGAGCAGGCTGTAGTCCTTGGCTGCCACAAACAACAGGCTTTGCTTCCCTTTTCCCAGAAGCTCGTTGTCCGAACCAAAAATCTGGTGCTCAAGGGTGCAGAATTTCCGATTAAAATCCGCCACCCGGATTTTCACAGTGATCGTATCAAATTCGCGCGCCTCGCGCACAAATTTGTGCTCAAACGAACGTGTTAGAATGAGGAATTTCGTCGTCTTGAGATCAAATGCTGGCATCACTGAGTTGAAGAACAACTCACGGGCTTTCCCGACATAGAGGCCATACATTCCAAAATAGATATTGCCGACAGAATTGGTGTCGGCATAAGTCGCGATCAGGGAATGGACAAACCACTTGCCCTCGAAATAGCCGCTGAGCGCGTGGGTTTCCTGCGGTTGAGGGGCGACGACGTGCGAGCCGGCGACGAGGGTGGCGGTTTTCGAGAGGGCGCGGAGGCCTGGGATTTCGGAGGCGGCCTCGATGACCTCGCCGGCCTTTTCAGTGACCACGCGGAGCAGGTCGGTGTTGAAGACGAGCCAGATCACATAGATTGGCGGCAAGAGTGAGCCGAGGATGAGAAGCACATTGGCACCCGTGCAATAGCCGAAGGCAAAAATCACGAGGGAGATACTCGCCAGTGAAAACATCCGGATTTGGGGCAGAGGTTGTTGTGAGTTCGGCACGAAGCACCGGGCGATAGCGAGCGACGCGTAGCCAACAAAAAACGACGCGTAAAACACCATGAAATACTCCAGATCCAGCCGCGCCCACAGCCCTGCCAAGGTGATCGCACCGACTAACAGGAAACTTGGGATCGGCGAGTCGAGCAGACGCTTCGGGATCATCCCGACTAACACATTTTGGCTGCCGCCAAGATGGGTGGAAAGAAACCATTTCAAGGCGATGTAGCCGCTGTCGAGTGTGGTCAGCGTGCAGATTGCCAGAAATGAATAATACGCGGCGGGGAGGAGGCCCTTGGTTCGGGCGTCAAGGGAATTGATATATTGGACGACGAGTTCGTGCGCATAATTAAACCCGTCGAGTCCGGGGTTTCCATAGTGGGCGACGCCGCCCTTGTTCATGACCCAAGCGGCCAGGCAGCCATGGAACAACAGAATCAGAAAGAAGATGACGCCGCCGAACACATAACTGGCGCGGATCGACGTGTTTTCCCGGTGGATCTGAATCGCCCGTTGCCAGTGCTGGAGGTCGAGCCATGGGCCGACGAGAAGACCGACCATCAACGGGATCGCATAACCGGGTAACCCGGGCCCTTTCCATGCATCAGGTTGCATGGCGTGCCACTGCCACTGCAGGAATCCGGGTTCCAGAGGGTGCAGGCTGGAAAGCACCGCGACGACACAGGCAATCAGGAGGCCGCCGAGCACCCCATGGCCAAACTTGATCCGCTGGATTCCGAATTCCTCGCCGAAGAGGCAGCCAGCCGCCAACACGACAAAAACCACCATGCACAAATAAAGTGCGGTCATCGGACCGGAAACCAACTCGAGCGGGCGGAACAGGTATTTGGCGAGCGCGAAGACGGTCAGTGTGAGCGCGAGGATCTGATAGAGATAAAAAATCAGTCGGAAGGGCTTGGAGAACTTATCAAAAAACAAGGAGAGGGATTCTTTTCCGCCGGCATGGCGTTTGGCGACGATTTGCGTCAGGAATCCGAAGATCATGAGACCGAGTGCGTTGGGGACCGCAAAGAGGAGCAAGCCCTGCAGACCAAACATGAAGGTCATTTGGACGCTGAAAAACAGCCCGAGACCCCACATCCAAGCCAAGGCCACGGAATTTCCCCACAACAGCGCATTGATCCAACGAAAGTTCATCGGAAGCCAAGGAACCCGCAATCGACGCTGTCGGCAAGGCAGATTCATCAAGGACTCGTCGCAATCGGTTTGAAAACCGGTATTTGACGGCGGCGAGTGGATTTTTGATGGGACGATTTTTGCGTGGGGCACGCGTCCGTGAATCCTGTGAGAATTACCATTGAAGATCCGGCGGTCGCCCTGTTAACTCGCCGCTTCCCGAAATCACACCCACCCACATTTCATGATCGAGCACATCCAAAAATACAAAATTGTCATCACGATCTCCATCGTTGCGGTCGCCGCGGGCTTCATTTTAGGCGGGTCCAGTCTGATGCGGCGCGCGGGCAATTCAGGTGGCGTTCCCCTTTTGAAGATCGCGGGTCGCACGTATGACGACCGGGAATTTCAGCGCCTCGGCGTCGAGTCGTTCGAGTTGATCTCGAATCTCGCGCGATCCGGGGACTTTGGACTCTATCAATTTCTGATGGGGCTGTCCGCCGGTGCGACCAGCCAGAAGGATGCGCCGGAGAAATTCTTCATTGGACGCATGATCCTGCGTCAAGCGAAGCAGGAATTCGGCGTGTATCCCGGTCCTGAGGAAATTTCGAATTACATCCGCGGCCTGCGTGCGTTTGCGGACAAGGACGGCAAGTTCAGTGAGGAAACCTATCGGAATTTCATTGAAAAGCGGATTGGCCGGCTTGGCATGACCGAAGGGGATTTGCGGGACATCGCATCGGACGTGCTCGCCGCGAAAAAAATCAATGCCATCCTCGGCACTGGTCTGAGCGTTAACCGCGAGATCGTCGCGCAGAACCTCGCCCTTGAAAGTCAGCAGATCGCCGGGGAGCTTGCCTGCCTGGATCTCGACCCATTTGAGGCGAAGATCGAGCCGACGGACGAGCAAATCAAGACGTTCTGGGAAGAGCGCCAGGACGCGTTCACGACTGAGGCCCTGCGGAAATTCTCGTATGTCATTGTCACTCCGGACATGCCCGCCGACCCGGATGCCGACAAACCCGCCTCTTCCGAAAGCCTGTCGGATGCGGCCGCAAGCGATGAGGTGAAGAAGGCTGCAGCCAAGCAAAAAGAAGAGGAAAAAGCGAAGCGCAGCGCGGAACTCGCCGAGGTTCGGCGCAAAAAACAATTAGAAATTGACTCGCGGGTGAATGATTTCACTGACGATCTTGATTCCCAAAAAGGAGCCAATTTTGAGGAACTGCTGACCAAAAACCGATGGGAGTTGAAGACCACGGAACTTTTTTCGCACAGCAAGCCGCCGAAGGAACTCGACATCAAGCTTCGCTCATCGAGCCGCGGCGGCAAGGTGATTGATGAGATGTTCCGGATCGAACTCAGCTCGGATCCTCTTTCACAGTTTTCACAGCCCATCGCCATCGGTGAAAACCAGTGGCTCATCGCTCGTCTCGACGGCCAAGAAAAAGTCCGCCCGAAAACGGCCGATGAAGCGAAATTGGAAGCACGCGCTCAATACATTTCCGAAAAGGCCACCGAGGCGATGAAAGCCGCCGCCACCGACGCAGTCACGCGGATCCGGGCCTCGCTCGTCGCCGGCAAATCCTTCACTGATGCAGCCAAGGAGGCCAGCATCACGAAGGTTCATGAGATCAGCAAAGTGAACGCCACCTATCGTCCGGACACTGCCAAGGAGCCCTCTAACCTCTTTGAGGTCGCCCGTCATATTGACCCGGGTGCCGTCGCTGAACCTATCATCGAATCCGACCGCACGTTCATTCTCCACGTCGCAAAACGCGAAGTCATCAAGGAACCGAACGCCGCCACCCGCCTCGACACGCAGGTCACTTCCCGGTCCACCGAAAACGAAACGCTCGCATTCACGAGTTGGCTCACCGCACGCACGGAAGCCGCCAAAGTCGAGCAACTCTATCGGAAATAAACCGCGCCGAGACCCCGGGCTTTTCATGTCCATTGTGCAAACGGGCGGGTCTCACACGATCCGCCCGAATGCATTACGTGTGCGGCTTGATCGACCCCGATGGCCATCGATCGTCCAGGCACAGAACGATCGTCGTCGTTTTTTCTCGTCCTGATGGTCTGGCATCGCGCACCTTCCCGCCGCCATGCTCAAAGCCGGAATCGTAGGACTGCCCAATGTGGGAAAATCGACCCTTTTCAATGCGGTGACACGCACCCGCAAGGCGGAAGCCGCCAACTATCCATTTTGCACGATTGATCCGAACATCGGCATCGTCGTGGTGCCCGATGATCGGCTCGCCGTGATTTCCAAAATCTCCGGTTCGCACAAGCTCGTCCCGACAGCGATTGAATTTGTCGATATCGCCGGGCTGGTGAAAGGAGCGTCCGAAGGCGCAGGTCTTGGCAACCAGTTCCTCGCCACCATCCGTGAAACCGATGCCATCGTGCAGGTTGTGCGTTGTTTCGAAAACGACGACATCATCCACGAACTCGGATCCGTCGACCCCGTTCGCGATATTGAAATTATCCATTCCGAACTCATCCTCGCCGACCTCGCGGCCCTCGAAAAACGCCGCGCGTCGCGCGAAAAAAAAGCCAAGGGCGGCGATAAGGACGCCAAAAAAGAAGTGGAGCTCATCGACCGGATGATGCCTCACCTCGACCAAGGGAAACCCGCGCTCACACTCGACCTGAATGACGAAGAGCGGGCACTGGCCCGGGATTTTTTCCTGCTGTCCTCGAAGCGTACGATTTATGCCTGCAATGTCGCGGAAAACGAACTCGCCGCGGCGACGAAAGATCCGGACTCTCATTCGAAGGTGGCGCGGGTCCGGCAATTTGCCGCCGACCACAGCGGTTCGGAAGCGGTGGTGATTTCCGCCCGGATCGAGGAGGAACTCAGCGATCTAACACCGGCGGAAGCCGGTGAATTTCTCAGCGACATGGGCGTGAGCGATTCCGGGGTCGCCGCCCTGATTCGTGCCGTCTATCACTTGCTTGGTCTGCGCACTTATCTCACCACCGGCGTTCAGGAAACCCGTGCCTGGACGATCACGGCAGGCGACAAGGCCCCTGCCGCCGCCGGGGTGATTCACACCGATTTTGAGCGCGGCTTCATCGCCGCCGAAGTCATCCATTACGACGATCTGGTCTTTTTGGGGTCGAAACAGGCCGCCAAGGAAGTCGGCAAATTGCGCATCGAGGGGAAGGAATACGTCGTTAAAGACGGCGACGTCATTGATTTTCGGTTCAATGTGAGCTAAAAGCCCGCTCGACCGCTGGTTGACGCGGGGTTCGGTGTCGGGTTGGGTTGACGCCCCTGCCGAAGTGGGCTAGTCTCTGCGCGTCATGATCCAACGGAGTGTAATATGGCTCGTCGCCG